>NZ_JBFRYA010000003.1:0-293845 GCF_040892635.1 Zhongshania guokunii
TGGCCGAGCTTACGGTGCTGCGCCAAATGTCGCTGTCGATTCAAAATCAGCTGGAAAATGGCGAAACCCCATTGCAAGAAGCGGCGATCACCAAATTATTGGGCACGGGTTTAGAGCAGCGTATGCCAGGTTTGATCGCCGATATTGTCGAGGCGCAACCGCTCCGTCGCGCTGGCGACACTTTGTCCGAGGCGCTGGCCTATCTGATTCAAGTTGAACCGAGTTTTTCTCTGCGTGGCGGCACCAACGAGATCATGAAAATGATTATTGCGCGTGGCATGGGCCTTTAATTCGCTTATTTAAAGAACGGAAAAAGTGCTGTTATGAACGAAATGAATATTGCCGAATTATTGGCCGACCAGCTTGAAAAACTGCTGTCGGCGCGCGTGAATGCCGAGAGCCTCGCCATCTTGGAAGCGGGTGGTGCAGATTTGTCTCTGTGGCAAGAAATTGAAGAAATGGGTGTGGCCGATGTGATGCGCACCGGCGCCGACGACGCCGGTCTAGGCTGGCAGGACTGCGCCGAGTTGTTTCGCGTGCTGGGTCGCCATGCTGCGCCGCTGCCTTTGGCAGAGACCTTGTTTGCTCGTCGTCTAATGAGTCAAGCCAACTTGGACATACCCGAAGGGCCACTGGCGGTCATTGACCCCAGTGCCAATGCCGATATTCAGCTTGATGCTACGGGCTGTTTGCAAGGTGAAGCCGCCATGGTCAGCTGGGCGAGCTGGGCTACGCAATTGCTGGGTCTTGCTCGTCGCGGTGATGAGGCTTTCTTGTTTAGTGTTGCCGCTAGCGATGTCGCGGCGCGCCTAGAACAATGCGATAGCTTGGAACGCGCGCCAACATCCGCCGTCGATTTCAGCGGCATCACGCCACTGGCAGTGGTGGCAATGAGCGATGCCAGCCAAATTCGCAGTGGCTTGGCTGTAATGCGCGCCCTAATGATCAGTGGCGCCTGCGACAAGGTAGTGGAATTGGCCGTGGACTACGCCAATACCCGCAAGCAGTTTGGCAAGCCGATTGGCAAGTTTCAGGCCCTGCAGCACCAGTTAGCAGAAGCCAGTTGCCGCGCCGCAGCGGCGGAAATGGCTGGCAAATACGCCTGTCGCGAGCTGGATAATAATCAGTTTTTGGCTGGCGCCGCCGTGGCGAAATACACCGCCAGCGTCGCCGCTAAAGACGTGAGCCGAATTGGCCACCAAGTATTTGGTGCCATCGGTATCACCGACGAGCACGAGCTGCATTATTACACGCGCCGCCTGTGGCAATGGCGGGCAGAGGCGGGCAATGAGCGCTACTGGTCAGAGCAGCTGGGCAATAAAGTCTTGGCCGCTGGCTCAGAGCAACTGTGGTCGTCACTGACGGCATAAGGTAATTGCGCCGTATAGACAAAAGAGCGTAGCACTGCGAATTGCCAGCGAGGCGCGCATGTGCTAATTTGAAAGCTAACACATAGTTAGTTGTTGGGACGGCCAAGAAGTGCTGAATTCAACAGCTGCACTGATTGGACTCGGGCCACCTTGAACACCCGTCCAGCAATAACGGAGATGAGCATGGAATATAACGATATTACTTATGAAAAAACCGGCGCAGTACTGCGGGTTTGCCACAACCGTCCAGACAAGGGCAATGCCCAGTCAACGCGCTTGCTCGCCGAGCTAGACGACGCGCTGGCCCGCGCCAAAGCCGACAGCGAAGTTCACGTGGTTATTATTGGTGGTCAAGGTAAGCACTTTTCTGCCGGTCACGATCTGGCCGACGGCATGAAGCTGCGCGGTGATTACACTGTTGAACAGCACTGGCATTGGGAACAGGAACACTTCCTTGGCAATGCCATGCGTATTTGGGATCTGCCCAAACCTACGATTGCTGAAGTGAGCGGTGCCTGTATTGCCGGTGGTTTTATGGTGGCGAACTCCTGCGATTTGGTGATTGCCAGCGACGACGCTTACTTCTCTGATCCAGTGTTGCATTCAATGGGCGCTGCTGCGGTAGAAGCGCTGCTCCACCCTTGGGTATTGAACACCCGTAAAGCCAAAGAGCTGCTGTTCACTGGCGGCAAAATCAGCGCCCAAGACGGCAAAGAGTGGGGCATGGTCAACCACGTTGTACCCCGCGCCGAGCTGGAAGATTTCACCATGAAAATGGCCCAGCAAATTGCCAAGGCGCCGCCACACGCTACCGCCATGCTCAAGCGCTCGCTGAATCGCACCGCCGATATTCAGGGCTACCGCAACTCGCTTAACGCGCACTTCGACACCCACACGGTAAGTTCTTCTACCAAAGAGTTTTGGGATATCGTTAACCAGGGTGTGGCGAAAATGGTTTCTGAAGGCAAAAAGTCTGGCGAGTAAGCCAATGCCTGACACTGCATCGCTAGCGCAATGTGTCGCCGCCGAGGCGATTCGCGCGACTCTGTCGCGCTATTGCCGCTATGTTGATGCAGGTGACAGTCAAAACTTATCGGCGCTCTTTCATGCCGATGCACAATACCTGCCCATGGCGGGTCGCGATACCTATCGTGGCCCAGCGGGGGTACGGCAATTTTTTGTGGATCTACAGGGCGAGTTTATCGCCTTGTTAAATGCGGGCGGTCCAAAGCCGCCGCGTTTAAAACATCATCTTGCAATGCCAGATATTCAGGAGCTTAAAACCAGCTCTGCGCGCATTGAAACGCGCTTCTCGGTGTACTCCAATATTGGCCTCGATCATACCGGTTACTATATTGATCACATGTCGTTGGACGATGCGGGCAATTGGCTATTTGATTACCGCGAAATTAAGCTTGATTGGATAAATGTCGACTCAGCTATCAATGCCTTGCTGGCAGACTAATCGATTGTTCCACGCTGGTATTTCTAACATATAAACTATAGTGGCGTAATAAAAAAACCGCTAAACCTTTGGCTTAGCGGTTTTTTTTGTGGCTATTTAGCTTATTACAATTGGTAATTAAGTTCTACGCCGTATTGCCTAGGTGCGCCGGCTGAGCCGTGAACCCGGCCTGTGCTGTCGCCAGCGGCAAAGAGGTAGTATTCGCTGCTTTCAATATTTTTTATAAAGAGTCGCAGAGATAAGTTCGCACCGTTTAATGCCCAAAACGCGTTGCTAAAACCATAGGCCTCTTGCACATCTGCTGGTCCGTCAAAGGGGCGCAGGGTGACGTCGGCGCTGCGGAAGTGCTCTAGCCGAAAGCGCATTTCGTCAAAGCTTGCTAGGTCTAAAGGCCAGCGGTAGTCAGCGGCGATATTCACGGTGTAATCTGGGGCGCGGGTGAGCTCTACGCCGCTAAGGTCTTGTTCGCCCGCATCGGGGTTGGAGGAGTCGTCATCGGCAAAGTCTTCGTAGTAGGCGTCCATTACCGAAATATTACTGCTCAGGGTGAGTGTCTGTGTTAATAGAAACTGGGCTTCGATTTCGCCGCCGGTAATTCGCGCCGCCTTGGCGTTGATGATATCGCCGCGCAGGCCATTGAGTTTTAGGGTTTGAAAGTTTTTGTACTGGCTGTCGTAAATCGACATATTGGCGATAACGCGGCGATTCAGCCAAGTACTGCGTATGCCAATCTCGGCGGAAACAACTTCCTCGGGGTCGTAGGTGTCACCGCAGGAAGTAAAGTTACTGCCACCAGATTTATAGCCTACGCTGCGGCTGCCATAAACCGAGAAGCTGTCGCTGAAAGCGTAGCGCAGGCCGACTTTAGGGGTGACCTTGCTGGCTTCGGTTTTAAGTTCTAAATTTTCGCAGCTCTCTAAGGTGCCGGGTACACTGGGAATCGGTGCGCCACCGGCGGTATAAAAGGCGATATTTTGAACCGCATTTTTCTCATCTTGCAGGGCGCGCACCCCTAGATTGAGTTCTAATTGATCGGTGAAAGCGTAGGTAATGTCGCTGAATACAGCAATGGCTTCAATGTCTTCGACCGTCTTAGGGCGCACAAAAATTCCCGCGCCGCCGCCAGCTTGGGGTACGTCGGCGGGTAGATAGGGGCTGAACTCTTCTTCAAAATAATAAAGCCCAGCAAGCCATTGTAATTTCTCGGTATCGCCAGAGATGTTCAGTTCATGCCCAAATGATTCAGAGCTATCGTGGCGACCGGGAATATAATAAATATCATTGGCGGTGTAGTCGGCATCGAAAAACTCGGTGCGGAAATGGTCTTGATAGCCGCCGGTGTAACTCAAGTCCAGCGCGTCCCAGCTCCAATTGAGCTTGGTGCTCACGTTCACGGTGCGGCGTTCGCCATCGGGGTGATAATTTAATTTACGCTGCCACGGTTCGTCGGTAATGGCGTCATCGGGCTGGGAGGTGGCAATCGGTAAAAACACAAAGCCGGTTAATTCCCGCTGGGGGTCGGGGGATATTCGATTAACGGCATTGGAACTCATACCTGCGCCGTTATCATAGCGATAGAGGTAGGAAAGGTCGGCGCTGAAAATGCCGTCGCTGACATAGCTCAGCGCAACTCTGCTGCCGTAGCCATTGGACTCATTGGAGTTGCGATTGCCCGGCTGTTCTTTGATATAGCCATCGGTTTGCTCGCCCTCTAATACTAGGCGAGCACGGAAATGCTCGCTGATTGGGCCGGAAATTTTGGCGACAGCGCCTAAGGTTTCGTAATTGGCGGCGCGAACAAGTCCGCTGGCCTCAAACTCTTCACTGGGCTTGTTGAGAATAAAATTGATTACCCCACCGCTGGAGTTGCGCCCGTAAAGCGTACCCTGGGGGCCGCGGAGTAGCTCAACTCGCGCGAGGTCAGAGAAGCCCAGCGGACCAATTGAGGGCCGAGGTTGGTATACCCCATCGATATGTAAAGCAACGCCCGGCTCGGTGGCTCCGGAGAAAACATTGGTGCCTATGCCTCGCATACTGATTAATACCGCACCACCGGTATTGCTGATATTGAGACCGGGAACTGAGCTTTGGAGGTCTTCAACACTGCTTTGGGCACGAAATGACATGTCTTCGCCACTAATGGCACTTACCGACATTAAGGCGTCTTGTAGGCTGGAACTGCGCTTTTGGGCCGTAACGAGTACTTCTTCGATCATTAGCGATGACTCGTCAGCGTGTAGCATTGTGCTGGCTTGGGTCAGGGCTAGTGCGAGCGCAGGCGCAACTTTTTTAAAGTTCGACATAATATATCCCTATATAAGTGTTTACTTGTTAGCTTTTATTGATGCTTATCGACTATTGGGCAATAGTTCTTGTGTTTATTATTTGAATATATGTAGTATTGTCTATAAATCATAAAATGACAATCAGTCAGTTATATGATATTCAAAATTGCTCCCTCGCCCACGCATAAAATTGAAAAGGAGTGCCTATATGCACCCGAGTATTCACGCCAAGGAACGACCCAATACCCCTGCAATCATCATGGCGGGCAGTGGTGAAGTCACTACGTATGAACAGCTAGAGAGCCGTTCCAATCAAGGCGCCCAGCAATTTCGTGCGCTGGGCTTAAAGCCCGGCGATGGTATTGCCATTTGGATGCACAACTCATCGAGTTTCCTTGAGATTAGCTGGGCAGCTCAGCGCTCGGGCCTGTATTTCACCCCTATTTCTAGTCACCTAACCTTGGCTGAAGCGGCGTATATTATTAAAGACTGCGGCGCATCTTTGTTGGTGGCATCGTCAGACTTGCCCGGCGTTAAAGAGCTGATAGCCAAAGGTGCCGCCGCTGAGTTTGGTGAGCAATTTAATTTCTTTGTAGACAGTGAATCAGCGACGCTGCCGAGCTGGCCGCAGGCTATTGCCGAGCAGCCCGCTGAGCGTATTAGCGATGAAACCGCCGGTCAGTATATGGTCTATTCGTCGGGTACCACCGGTAGACCCAAAGGCGTACAGCTGCCGCTAAGCGGCGCCCCAGCTGATCAGCCGCTGCCCTTTGTTGCCATGCAGCGGGAGCAGTACGGCGTGTCGGAACGTAGTATTTATTTGTCGCCAGCACCGCTTTATCACGCAGCGCCGCTGGTGTTCAGCATGACGACCCAAAGTATTGGCGGCTGCGTGGTGATCTGTGAGAAGTTTGAGCCGGTGGCGCTGCTACAAGCAATTGAGCGCTTCAAAGTAACGCATATGCAAATGGTGCCGACTATGTTTGTGCGCCTATTAAAATTGCCCGAGTCACAGCGCAGCGGTATCGATTGCTCTAGTTTAGAGTGTGTTATTCACGCCGCAGCGCCGTGTCCGGTGCCCATTAAGCAGCAGATGATTGATTGGTGGGGCCCCATCCTCTATGAATACTACGGCGGTTCAGAGGGTAATGGCGCCACGTATATAACCTCCGAAGAATGGCTGAAAAAACGGGGCTCGGTGGGCCGTGCTCAGTGGGGTATTTTGCATATCTGCGACGACGACGGCGAGGAGCTGCCCGCAGGCGAACAGGGCACGGTGTATTTTGAGGGTGGCTTTGATTTTAAATATAAAAACGATGAGGCTAAAACCAAAGATGCCCGCAATCCCAAGCACCCTAGCTGGTCGACGCTGGGCGACATTGGCTACGTTGATGAAGACGGTTACTTATTCTTAACTGATCGCAAGAGCTTTATGATCATCTCCGGTGGCGTAAATATTTATCCCCAAGAAATAGAAAATATCTTAACTGTGCATCCCAAAGTAATGGACGTTGCCGTGTTTGGCGTACCCAATGCCGAGTTTGGCGAAGAAGTCAAAGCCGTCATTCAACCATTAAATTGGAGCGAGGCTGGCGATGACTTGGCAGCGGAATTAATGGCCTATTGTCGCGCCCAACTTTCTGCCATTAAATGCCCGCGCAGCATCGATTTTGATCCGGCTCTGCCGCGCATGGATAACGGTAAGCTACATAAAAAAGCTTTGCGTGACGGCTACTGGTAAGCGCAAGACCGGACTAAGGGATCGGTAAGTATGGCTTGCCGATAAGTTCGTAGGTCAAAATAAAATGGACAATAATAATGAAATTCCTCCGGAATCGTATTGCCTTAAATGTATCGCTACTTGCGTTGGTGTTGTTGTCTTTGCTGCTTGGGGGCTGCAATGATAGCAAGCGTCGCGGCACACCCGCGCCGAATAATAACGGCGGCGGAGAAGAACCGCTTGTTGAAGAGAATTACCAAAGCCGCTTAGAATGCGACGTAAAAATACCGATGCGCGATGGCATCGTTTTGTCGGCAAATATCAGTCGGCCCGATGTAGACGGCCAGTTTCCCGTATTATTGACCACCACCCCTTATGGCAAAGATTTGGTTGGGGGCGGCGGGGTGGCTACGGCAAGTGAATTGCCTGATCTGAGTGGCGGTTGTCTGGATCCTGGATCCCCAGAAACTATCGGGCTTGCCAAGTATGGCTATATTGTTATTAGTGTAGATTGGCGGGGCACCGGCAAAAGCGGCCCGGGGGATTGGTATACCGAAAGCTGGCGTACCGACCACGAAGATATGCTTGACTGGATTCAGCAGCAGTCATGGTCAAATAATCAAGTGGGCGTAACCGGTTGCTCCAACTTAGGTGGTTCCACTATTGTTGCCGCAACTGCGGACCAAATTCGTATGACTGAGGGCAAGCCTCGAGCGGTTTACGCCATTTGGGCTGAGAGCTTTTTCCCCGACGTATATCGCGCCGTGGTGGGGGCTGGCAGCGCCAGTACATCACCAGCAGCCTACTCAATAGTAGGTTTAATAGGCGCTTCCTCATTGAGCTCTGATCCAGCAAATCCGAGTTTGCAGCCCAATCAGCCGATTCTCGCTAAATTATCAGAAACCACCGCTGGAACCTCTTCTTATGATGACTTTTGGCGAACGATTAATTTTGTACCTATGGCATCAGAAATAGATATTCCGGTGGCCATGACCGCGGCTATTGATGATCTTTGGCAGCTGTCGCTCACGTCTTTTGACTACGCCCAGCGTTTGGAAAAATCGCCCCACGTATCCTTCTTTCTTTCGCCGGGTGGTCACTGCGCTCAGGGTGGCTGGGACAAATTTCAGTATGCAGGTAAGGCAAATGACAGCAAGGCGAGTTTGGTGAAGGCCTGGTTTGATCATTGGCTGAAGAGCCGCGACAACGGTGTTGCCCGTTTGCCAAAATTCAATGTGTTTCCCGAGGGCGCAGAGACGTGGACGGTACAGTCTTCGGCAATCCCTGCTGAGCAAACCCAATTTACCCGTTTTTATCTAAACAGCGACGGCAAATTGCTGGAATCTGCACCGGCCGCAGCGCAGCAGACTTTAGTTTGTTTGCCCTGCGCACCGAGTGTGTCAGGGCCGTCGTTGGTGTTTGATGCGCCAATATTGGATGAAGCGATGACCTTGGCTGGGGCGGTCAGTGGGTTTTTAAATATTGATGCAGATCGCGCCGATTCTGCGTTTTCTGTGGGCTTATTTTTTGTTGACGCAGATGGTACTGAGAACCTGATTAGCGACGCTCAGATTCGTGCAAGAGATCGGGCCTTGGATGAACAGAATAGTTTATACGATGAGTACGGTCAGCTCCTGCATCCACGCCATAAATTAACTGTGGAGGCGCGGCAAGTCATTGATGGCGTATATCGCTACCCGCTAAGCTTTATGCCCGCTGCGCACCGCATCCCCGCTGGTAGCTTTATTCGCCTGCGCGTTGCGTTTCACGAGAGCAAATACGTCTTGCCGTTTGATCTGCAAACCAGCATGTTAGGTACTACCTTAACCTTGCACACTGGCGGTGGCTTGGCCTCGGAAATTATTTTGCCAGTGATTCCTGATTTAAAGTGATGTAGGGCTTGCCCTTATTAACTGTCTATTTTGGTGTTTTATGCAGTTCTGAAATAAGGTTTTTGAGCTCTAGTAAGCTTATTTTATAGCTTGCGGTACGTGGCAATTCATCAACAAAATAATAGGCACTCGGGATTTCGGGTGCGCTGAGGTGGTCGCGGGCAAAGCGGTTGAGTTCGTCATTGTCCGGTTGGCTGTGGCCTGCTTTAAGTACCAGTACCGCAACCGGAATCTGCCCCAAACGAGGTTCATCTACGCCAATAACCGCAGCGTCGGCTAGGGCGGGGTGGCGCCGGAACTGTTCGGCGATTAGCAGTGGCGATAATTTAAAGCCGCCGCGAAAAATAGTTTCTTCTAGCCGTCCTTCAAACCACATAAAACCATCTTCATCGATACGAGCTTGGTCTGAGGTGGCTATCCAGTCAGGGCCGACGCGATTGACCTTTGCCTCTAATCTTCCTACCGCGTTTGCCGCTAGTACTGCGCCAGTGTCTGGGTCGCTAATCCGTAATTCAACACCGGGTAGGGCGCGGCCGCAGCTGCCCATTTTACTGGCTGAGTACTCCGCTAACTCGGCCATCGACCAGCTGGTGATAACCCCACAGAATTCGCTGGCGCCATAACTTAAATTCACCGGGATACCCAGCTCGTTTTGAAAATAAGCCTGCACTTCGCGGTCTAGCGGCGCGGCGCCAGTGCGAACGACCTTAATGCTGCTAAACACCTCTTTGGGTAGCTGGCGTTGGTGCAGGGCGGCCATGGCCGCAGGCGGAATATCTGCAGCCACGGGTTTGAAGCGTTGCACAATGGCCAGCCAGTCGTCCAATTGGAATTTCTCTAAGATCGCCATCGGCATACCCATGGCCAGTGCTGGTGTGCTGGCGTACACACCGCTGATATTGCTGAGCGGCAACACTGAGATAATGGGAGCTGGTTGGCTGGCGCTGGCGTTCATTTGGGTGAGTGCTTGCTTGGCGGCCGCTGTGCTAGCGGCGAGGTTGCGACGGCTTAGCTGAATGCGCTTGGGGGCGCCAGTGGTGCCGCTGCTCAGGGTTTCGATGGCGGTGGCGGAATCGTCTTGCGGGGCTGTACTGCCTTTGACATCTGCTGGTGTTGCGGCGTCTTGCTCCGGGCAATGGCGCAGTTTGACGCTGTGCTCGGTAATGGCAATGCCGAGGCAGCCCATGTCTTGCACTGCCGCGAGTAAGTCCTCATTCCAATCTTGCTGGTCGGCAATCAGGGCGCGATAGCCCTCCTTGCGAATATCGTTAATGATTTTGGCGGTGGATTGGTAGCAGTGGATCATTGAAGCGCAGCGATCGCTAATGAGCAGTCCCCACAGGCAGCTAATATGCATAGGGCGGCTGCGGGCAATAAAGGCTACGCGGGGTGAGTCGCCAAGTGGCTGCTTGCGTAACAGCTGGTCTAGGATGCTAATGGTATTCCTAACGTCTTGCCAGCGATACTCGCGGTCTTTGAAGTAAAAAGCGGTGTCGCTAGTTGCGCATTGGGCTAGGGCATTGCCTAGGCTAGTAGCGAGTGCAGATGAAGCATTATGAGTGAGTTTCATGGGCCACCGATTTGAATATTGTTATGGAATTTCCCGCCTGTAGCTACACATTAATCGCTCGTGTCACGGCGGTGATGATTGTTGTTAAATTTAGTGATTATGTGTCATTTATGTTAGCTGTTCTTGCTGTGTAGTTATAGCAGTTATGCATTTTTTCAGTAAAACAGAGTCTGGTGTGAGGCTGTAGGCAGTCTTGTGCGTGTTGAACGGTAGCTGATTATGTGTTAGTTTTTAATATAAATTTGGGGGCTTGCTGCTGTCCTTGTGACGAGCCTATTACTGCAGCGCTTAGCCGCTGCAGATTTCCTTACCAGCTTGGAGTGTATCGCGTGGGTTTTGAATACGAGAAAATTAAAAACTGGCCAATTCCAGAGGGGCATCAGGACTACTCTGCGAATGACTGTATTTTATATGCGCTCAGTGTTGGCGCTGGGGCTGGCGATCCCGCTGCAGATTTAAACTTGATCTACGAGAAGAAGCTAGAAGTGTTGCCGACGATGGCGGTTACCATGGCTTCTCAGGGCACAATGTGGGTAGCAGACCCCAAAACGGGTATCGATCTGAGCAAGCTCCTTCACGGCGAGCAATACCTCACTATACACAAGCCCCTGCCCAGCGAAGCCAAGGTGAAGAGCCGCAGCTATGTACAAGAGATTTACGATAAGGGCGTTGAGAAAGGCTCGGTAATGATGCTGGCGCGGGAAATTAGTGATGCCGACAGCGGTGAATTACTGGCCACCTGTACCTCGGCGGTATTCTTGCGTGGCAATGGCGGCTGCGGCGGTCCCACGAGCGGTCAGCCGGTGCCACAACCTATTCCCGAACGCGCTCCCGATGTGGTGATAGACTCCATTAGTCGTGAAGAGCAGGCAGCGCTTTACCGCTTAACGGGCGACACCAATCCTCTGCATATCGACCCCAAATTTGCGGCGATGGGCGGTTTTCCAAAACCGATTTTACATGGACTGTGTACCTATGGGTTTGCTGCCCGAGCGGTGATTTCGGCGGTTTGCGACGGCAATCCTGCGCGCTTGCGAAAGTTTAATCTGCGCTTTGCTAGCCCGGTATTTCCGGGTGAAACCCTGCGCACCGAAATTTGGAATGAGGGTGACGGCACGGCGGCCTTCCGCACATTTGTGGTAGAACGGGAGTTGTTGGTACTAAACAACGGCTATGCTGAGTTTGATCCGGCCTGAAAAGGTTTGTGGAAAAGATGCTAATAGCCTGTAAGGCTAACAATGAATAAGCGAAATTTAGGCGGCAAACGACGTGATTGCAATTAACGAAGATTTACAGGCTATTCAAGATCAGGCAGCGCGCTTTTTGACTGAGCGGGCCGATCCCGAATACCTGAAAACCCTATTAGACAAGCCCGCTTCCTTCGACAGCGAAAGCTGGGGCAGCACGGCCGAAATGGGTTGGCCGATGCTGGCGGTAGACGAAGCGCAAGGCGGCCTAGGCCTAGGTTTGCGCGGTTTGGCAGTGCTCGCTCAGGAAATGGGTCGCACTACGGTATCGCTGCCCTTGTTGGCCGTGTATCAGTTGGCGAAAATTCTTAAGGTCACAAATACTGAGAACGACGCAGTTGCGGTGCTAGAAAGTCTAATGGCAGGCAATGCAATTGCCTGCTTTGTTTGCGCTAGTCCACTTGCTTTGGTACAGGGCAAATTGCAGGGTCGAACAGTGGCCACGCCATTTGCGGCAGTGGCGGATTACGCCATTGCCTTGGCCGACGACAGCGGCCAGAAAAAATTAGTTTTGGTTAATCTGGCCGATGCGGCGGTGACAAAAGAAGCTGTTCCGGCCATTGACCAAGCTCGCGCTCAGGCGCGGCTAAACTTTGCTGATGCCGAGGTGACGGTACTCGTCACCGATAATGCCGAGCAAATCCATGCCGACGCACTTGCTGTTGCCGCCTTGTTAACAGCGGTGGAGCAGAGCGCAGGTGCCGAAGCGGCGATGTTATTGGCGCGGGACTACGCTTTAGAGCGCAAGGTGTTTGGCCAAACATTGGGCGCACTACAGGCGATTAAACATAAAATTGCCGATATGTACTGGCGTATAGAGCTGGCGCGGGGCTGTGTCGATGACGCGCTACTGGCCTATGAGGCCGGTGATGACAGTTGGCGCGAGCTGGCGGCGGCGTCGCGGGTTGCGGCCATCGAAGCTTACGAATTTAGTGCCAAAGAGAGTATGCAAACCTTTGGTGGTTTGGGCTCAACCTGGGAGGGTTTGCCCCAGCATCACTACCGGCGCTCGCGGGTATTGGCGCTGGAATTGGGTAGTCGTTTGGAGTGGCGGGAGCGCTTTTTTAGCTATCGTCTTGCCGATCAAGACAATGCCCGCGAACCCATTGAGGCGCTGCCCGAGCTAGGTGTCTATCGCCAACAAGCCCGCCAATGGTTGGCTGAAAATGCGCCCGCGTTTTCTGGCGAGGTCCGTCAGGGTTTAAGCTTTGCCGAAGACCTTGCCCTTGGTCGCCAATGGCAGGCCAAAAAAGTGGAAGGCGGTTTTGCCTGTATAAATTTGTCAGCCGAATACGGCGGCGCTGGCCTTACCGAGTTGCATAAAATTGTATTTGGCGAAGAAGAGCTTAAATACTTACTACCCACCGAATACTTTGTGATTAGCACTGCGCAGTTAATGGCGATTTTTCTGCGCTATGCGCCGGAAGAAGCCCGCCGCGAGCTGGGGCCAAAAGCAATTCGCGGCGAACAGATCTGGTGTCAGATGTTCTCTGAGCCGGGCGCCGGTTCCGATCTTGCTGCAGTGCGTTTAAAGGCTGAGCGTCACAGCAAAGACGGCGTTGATGGCTGGCTGCTCAACGGTCAAAAGTTGTGGACCAGCTGGGCGCAGGTTGCCGACTGGGGCTTTATCGTGGCGCGTACCAATAGTGATGGTCCCAAGCATGCGGGTATAACGTGTTTCTATGCGGATATGCACAGCAAGGGTATTAGCGTCCGTCCGATTCGTCGTATGGCCGGTCACGATGATGTTAACGAGGTGTTCTTCGATAATGTGTTTGTGCCCGATACTCAGCGCCTTGGCGATGAGGGTCGCGGCTTTGCGGTGGCCATGGAAATGTTAATGATTGAGCGTGTTGCCGGTGTGTATGATGAAAGTATTGGTGGCATGTCCCTCAATAGCTTGTTTGAGCATGCCCAGCACTGCCAAATTGCGGACGCACCGGCCATTGCCGACGGTGAAATTCGCGCCACATTATTAGAAGCCTATATTGAGCGGCAAGGTCTGCGTTCTATATACCGCCGTGGCATGGCGGCAGTGGGTCGCGGCAAAGAGCCTGGCCCAGAAGCCGGTATCCGTAAATTAATTATGGGACGTGCGCGTCAGCGCTTAGGTGCACTAGCGCTGGATTTAATCGGCCCCGATGGCATTGAGATGAGCCCTCAGGGTGACTTCCGCACTGACTTTGCCTGGTCGTGGATTGATCCCGCTGGTCGTATCGCTGGCGGCACAGATGAAGTGTTATTAAATACCATCGCCGAGCGGGTACTGGGCTTGCCTCAGGATTATCGCCCAGATAAAAATAAACCGTTTAAAGAGCTGAGCTGATTTATGGCGAATATTTTTTCAGAAAAGCAGTGTGTTATATCCGGCGTTGGTCAGTCTGAAATTGGCCGTCGCCTGCCTCGCAACGGCTTGCAATTAACGGTCGATGCCGTAAAGCAAGCCCTTGATGATGCGGGTCTATCACGCAGTGATATCGACGGTGTGTCGAGCTGGCCGGGGCAAATGCAACACGCCGCACCGGGTTTTTCGCCGGTGTCGATTACCGATCTGCGCGAGGCAATGGATTTAAAACTCAGCTGGTATAACGCCGGTATTGAGTCTACCCAAATGTCGGCCATTATTAATGCCTGTATGGCAGTGGCCAGCGGCCAAGCCCGCCACGTTATTTGTTTTCGCACTATGACCGAAGCCAGTGCTATGGCGAAAGGTACTCGCTCTAGTGTGCAGGGCACGGGCAGTCAGCGCATTAGCGGGCCGTTTCAGTGGCAGCTGCCCTTTGGCGCTTTGTCGGCGAGCAGCTGGGTGGCGATGGTGGCGTCGCGCTATATGCATGAGTTTGGCGCAACACGGGAGCAGCTTGCTCAAATTGCCTTGAATGCGCGCAGCAATGCGATGCTGAACGAGCGCGCGGTGTATCGCGACCCGCTCAGCATGGACGATTATTTGGCCTCGCGGATGATTTCAGATCCGTTGTGTTTGTTTGATTGCGATGTGCCCATCGACGGCTCTACGGTTATTATTATTTCTCACAAAGACTGTGCTCCAGATCTAAAGTCTAAGGCGATTCATATCGAGGCCATTGGCGGCCCGCTTTACGGTCGGGATACCTGGGATCAGCAAGATGATCTTACGCGTTTTGGCGCCGAAGACGCTGGTAAAATGCTGTGGTCGCGCACCGACTTTAAACCCAAAGATGTCGACTTTGCCGAACTATACGATGGCTTTAGCTTCTTAACGCTGTTGTGGTTAGAGGGTTTGGGTTTTTGCGGACGTGGTGAAGCGGCGGCCTTTGTCGAGGGTGGTCAGCGTATTGGTCGTGACGGAGAACTGCCTCTGGCGAGTCATGGCGGTCAGTTGTCGGCGGGGCGCACCCACGGCTTGGGCTATTTTCACGAGGCGGTAAAACAAATGCGCGGTGAAGCCGGCAATCACCAATTAAGCGGCGATAGAAAATTGGCGGTGGTTAGCAATGGCGGCGGTAATCTCTCTGGCGCAGCCCTGTTGCGCAGTGACTAAATAGCGCGAATGACACAAGCCTATAATGAGTGCTCTCTGTATCTATAACAGTGACATTCAGCCGATTAGATGGATGAATTAAATGACTGAAACTATTTCTAGTAAAGAAAGTGCGACAGAAAAGACTGTAGGCCCAGTGCCCGAGCTAGATGAGCTGAACAGCTTTTTCTGGACCTCCGGCGCCGACGGCAAGCTGCGTATGCAATATTGTGAAGACTGTCAGTATTGGCAACATCCGCCCAGTGTTTGCTGTCGAAAATGCTTGGGTGAGGGCATTGCGGCTAAACCAATGTCTGGCACCGGCACCGTGGCGGCAATTACCGTAAATCGTATGCCGTGGATACCGGGTTTGAAAATTCCTTATATCTTGGTCATTGTTGAGCTCGACGAACAAGCTGGGCTGCGGCTGACTTCGGCAATGCCGGGAGTAGAGCCAGAAAGCGTGGCGATAGGTGATCGAGTCAAGGTGCGCTTTGAGCAGCGCGAAGATGTGTGGATGCCATTTTTTGAGCCTGCGGTAAGCGAATAAACGGTTGTGATCGTGAATAGGCTAAGATAGCTGGCTCTAAAATCATTGCAGTGGTGAACGGGTGCTATCGTCACTAAAACCGAGTTATTACCTATTGCTGATGTTACTGCTATTGGCGGTTGCTCAGCTTTGCCATGTTTATATTGCCGACCTTGCCTTGATCCGCGCTGATATCAGTCGCGGTCAGTGGTGGCGATTGTTGAGCGGGCAGTGGGTGCACAGCAATGTCTACCACTTTGTTAGTAATAGCGTCGTTTTTAGCTGCTTAAGCTTATTGGATCATCGCGCTGCTCGGCGCAAAGCTGCCGAGTTTGTCGCCTTGTCTGGTTTGTGCGGCGCCATGGTGTATTTGTTCTGCCCAGCGCTGGACTATTACCTCGGTTTGTCTGGGGTTTTACACGGCTATCTACTGCTGATTTTACTGTCGATGCGGCGCGATAAACCCATGCTTGCCTACGCGGGTGTGGCGGTATTGTTGGGGAAATTGCTATTGGAGCAATTTGATTTATATCCGCGCGCAGCGACGGAGGAGTTGATTGGCCTGCGGGTGGCAATAGAAGCCCACCTCGCAGGTGCTGCGTCGGCAGTGATTATTTTTGTCTTAGAATTAATTTATTCCGCGTATAAACGCCGATAGTGCTAAACCTCGCATTGCAGCTAAAGTCCTTCCACGCAAACTGCCGTGCCGTTAAGCCTTGGCACGCGAGACAGCGGATCGACATCGTCGGCGGCAACCAATAAATTGCGATTAACCCCACCCACCGCTTCGCTGGCACTGCCATTTTTGGGTGAATAGGTTTGGCCGCCCCAGCCGTGGCTCATTACGGCGACACCGCTGCGCACGCGGTCACTGACCTTGAGCTTGGCGTCTATGGCGCCAACCCGCGAGCGCACTCGCACTTGGCTGCCATCATTTAGCGCCCAGCGCTGGGCGTCCATGTCGTTGATTTCAATAACGTCGCCTTCGGGCCGCTTCATTTTTTTCATGGCGCCATGGGTTAGCCACGAGTTCATCATATGCTTGCGACGGCGACTGATTAATTGCAGTGGAAACTCAGCGCTTTTGTTGTGCAAGTGGGGCTCGGCTAATAACTGCTGCAATCTCTCGGTTAAGGCGCTTGGCATAACGGCGACTTTGCCAGTCGCGGTCGCGACCGAATCCAAAAAGTAGTTGTAGTCGCGCGGCTGGTTTAAACGCAGGCCATGTTCTGCTTTGTCTACGTCTTTATAACTAACAATACCGCCTTTTTTGAGTAGCTCTTTGCCAATTGATTTGGGACTGAAGCCATCGTAGGGTTTGCCGGTCAGCTTGCCATATAAATTAAAGCCCTTTACCACCCAGTTAAGCGCTGGCTTGCCCAGTAGCAGGGGTTTGTCCATTGCCAATACGAGATCGCGAAAGAACTCCCATTCATAGGGCATGCTATCTGGCTTTTTCACGGTTGCGCGCAACATCTGAATATTAGACTCGGCGCCAATTTCTTGAATGAGTGCCGAGAGTTCTTCAATTTCCAGAAAAGAGGGCGCAGGTATTAGCCAGTGGGCGTGACGGTGGCTGTCGCGCTGAAAGCTGTCTACAGCAATTAATAATTCTAATTCGGCAAAGGCCTTGTCTAGGTTGTCGCCCTCAGGCCCTGAGATCACCGGGTTGCCGCCTTGAATAATAAAGGCTTTGATTTGGCCAGGCCCTGGGGTGGCGATATCGGTAGCCATTTCATTGACCGGTAGATATCCGGCAACAGAAGGCGCCTTATTAACGCGGCTGCTGCGCTTGGCTTCGGGAAATAATTCAGCACCCGTGCGCAGTAAATCCAAGGCACCACGGTTGTGATACAGGCCGCCTTTGCGACGCATATTGCCGGTGATTAGGTTTAGTAAATGCGCTAGCCACATACCAACCGCGCCATTCACGCTTTGGCCCACCCCAGTGTGAGCCAAGCACATGGCGCTGCCACGACTAAAGTCTCTTGCCACTTGCTCCAATATACCGCTAGCGATATCGCAGCGCTGGCTAAGGGCTTGCAGGTCTTGATTACGCAGCAGGGTTAGTAAACCTTCAAAGTCGTCGCAATCTTTGGCAGCGTTTTTGTCGTACCAATCATTGCTGGCGATGATATGCAGCAAGGCCAGCAGCAGCGCCCAGTCGCTGTCTGGTAGCGGCGCTAAGTGCAACTTGGCTTTTTGTGCCGACTCGCTGCGGCGCGGATCGACCACCACAATTTGACCGCCACGGGCCTGCATAGCTTGGGCTTTTTTCCAGCCCTCGCTAACCGCAAAAAACCAAGCAAACTCACTAATGGCCGGATTAGCGCCAACGAGTAGCAGAAAATCGGTGTTTTCAATATCGGCTTGCAACATGGTCCACGGCTGGTGGTACATGGCATCGCACACATAGTGGTGGGCGTTTTCGTCTAGGGAGCCAACAAAGTAGCGATTGTCGGTGCCCACGGCATCGAGCAACAGACCAAGAAAAGCAAAGCCGCCAAAATTACTGGCGCCGGGATTGCCGGTATACGCGCCAAGTGCATTGGCGCCGTCGCGGTCGAGAATGGTCTTGAGTTGCTGGGCGATTTCTTTAATGGCCTGTTTATACGGCACGGGCACATAGCCGTCGCCAACCCGTTTCATGGGATGAGTAATGCGCTGGGGATGGTTTAGCGCGTGGTGGGCTTCGGCGCCGCGCACGCAAAAATCTCGCCACACGGCAGCGTCTTTGTCTGGCTCAATATTCACGATCTGATTGTCTTTGGCAGTCACTTTAAGACCGCAGCCCGCCACGCAGATATTGCAGTGGGTGTAGGTAACCGTTTCGCTCATGGCTATTTTCCTGCGCGCGCAACACCGCTGTATTCAGTCAGTTCGATTACATCGCGATTTATTATGTTTATTGAAAGGCATTTTATTGATCTCCAGCACTATATGGCTGCGTCGACCTTATTGTCAAATTACACAATAACGGGTTCTTTGGCACCGCGGCGTCAAGGCCTGCCGCGTTACTTATTCCAGTTGTTTGGGCAAACCAGTTTCTACTCTGTTGGCTTGCAAAGCTATAGAGAATGCTAAAGACTTAGTGGCTGTTGGCACTGCTTACATTGATGCGAAAGCGCGCTAAATCGAACATCGAATAAAATTGGAACAAATGCGCTGCAGAGGCTTCGAACTCTTTATTTACAGGTGACTTTATGGAAATGACGCCCGCAACTAACTTGCAGCTAAAGCGCCCAGATTTGCTGCGCTCGCAGGCTTATATCAACGGCGAGTGGCTTGATGCCGACAGTGGCAAAACACTAGCGGTAATAAACCCTGCTAGTGGTGTGGTTATTGCCTGTATTGCTGATCTCGGCGTCGATGAAACTCGCCGGGCGATTGCCGCCGCGGAGCAGGCGCAAAAATTATGGGCCCGTAAAACCGCCAAAGCGCGCGCTAATATTTTGCGGCAGTGGTTTAACTTAATTATGGCCAATCAGCAGGATTTAGCGGCTATTTTAACGGCGGAGCAGGGTAAAACCCTAGCTGAGGCCGCTGGTGAAATTGCCTACGGCGCCAATTATATTGAATGGTTTGCCGAAGAGGCTAAGCGTATTTATGGCGACATTATTGCGCCGCCGTCGGCGGATAAACGCATCCTTGTTATTAAGCAAGCGGTGGGCGTGGTGGCGTCGATTACCCCTTGGAATTTCCCTAATGCGATGATTGCCCGCAAGGTGGCTCCGGCTTTAGCGGCGGGCTGCGCCTTTGTGTGTAAACCGGCAAAAGAAACGCCACTGTCGGCTTTGGCGATGGCCGTGCTGGGCGAGGAGGCGGGTATTCCCGCCGGGGTGTTTAATGTGGTGTGTGGTAGTTCTGCCAGCGCCATTGGCGGTGAAATGACCAGCAATCCGCTGGTGCGTAAGCTGACCTTTACCGGATCGACCCCTGTGGGTAAAACCCTGTTGCAGCAATGCGCGGCCACCGTGAAGAAAACCTCGATGGAGCTGGGCGGCAACGCGCCATTTATTGTGTTTGACGATGCCGATATCGACGCCGCAATTGCCGGTGCGATGGCCTCAAAATACCGCAATGCGGGGCAAACCTGCGTGTGTACCAATCGCATATTGGTGCAGCGCGGTATTTACGATGAGTTTGCCGAAAAGCTAGCGGCAGAAGTACGCAAATTCCAGTTAGGTGATGGCGCCGCTGCGGAAACAACCATGGGGCCGCTGGTGAATAGCAAGGCGGCGCGGGATGTGACTGCGCTGGTGGACGATGCGCTGGCCAACGGCGCGACGGCCTTAACCGGTGGTCGAGCTTCTTCGCTGGGCGACTGCTTTTACGAGCCCACAGTACTGACCGGTGCAACGCGGGAGATGCGAGTTTTTAAAGAAGAAATCTTTGGCCCCGTGGCGCCGCTGTTTGCGTTTGATACCGAGGAAGAAGCCATCGAGATGGCTAACGACACCGAGTTTGGCTTGGCGGCGTATTTTTATACCCAAGACCATGCGCGCATTTGGCGCTTTGGCGAAGCCTTGGAATACGGGATTGTCGGGATTAACGAAGGGCTGATTTCAAATGAAATGGCGCCCTTTGGCGGCGTGAAAGAATCGGGTAGTGGTCGTGAGGGTTCAAAATATGGTATCGACGATTATGTCGAAATTAAATATTTGTGTCTTGGCGGCCTTGAGTAGGCCGCGTTACTTTACTTGTTGCTTGGCGAGCTTGCGGGCTAGGGTTCGCCGGTGCATGCCAAGCCGCCTAGCGGTTTCTGAAATATTAAATCCGGTCTCGGCCAAGGTTTCGTGAATACGCTCCCACTCTAGGGTTTTTATGGAGGTGGCGCGGCCGCGAATTTCAACTTCTACATTGCCTTCGGCACTATTAAATGCCGCTTCGATATCGTCGGTATTCGAAGGCTTGGCAAGATAGTGACAGGCGCCGAGTTTTACCGCCTCTACTGCGGTGGCAATACTCGCGTAACCGGTGAGCACCACGATCAGCATATCAGGATCGTGTTTGTGCAGGGCCTGCACGCAGGCTAGGCCAGAGGCTTCGCCATCCAATTTAAGGTCGACCACCGCGTAACCAGGGGAGTGGCTCTCTAGCAGTGTGAGGGCGCCGTCGAGACTGCTGGTGCTAATCACCGCGTAGCCGCGTCGCTCAAAGGAGCGGCCCAAGGTGCGCGCAAAGGCGGCATCGTCTTCGATCAGTAATAGGGTTGGTGCGCTGTCGTCGATGTTAGCTTCAGTGTCGTTTGAATCGGTTGTCATGTGCTTAAACCTCCTTGAGTCGGAGTGCGTCTAGTGGCAGGCGCAGGCTGATTTCAGCGCCGCCTTTGTGACGATTGCGGGCGCGCACTTGGCCCCCTAAAATTCGCGCCACATTGAATACAAGGAATAATCCCAAGCCGCTGCCTGGTCGGCCCTTGGTGGATTGATAGGGCTGGCCGAGGTGGTTGAATACTTCTTTTGCAAATCCGGGGCCGCGGTCGATAACGCGTATTAGCAAGTTGTCGTCTTTGCGAGAAACGTAAAGACCGACCCACTCTGGTGAGGCTTCTAGCGCGTTGTCGAGCAGATTGCAGATCGTTTGTTTTAATACTGTGTCGGAAGCTATATCTAGGTCTTCGCCAAATTGATTGTCAAAGCTGAACTCGCGAACTTTGCGGGTGCTTTGCCACTCGTTAAGTAGCTCGTCGAAAAACTCACACACGCTGGTTTCGCCAGAGGACTCGCCGCGGGTTTCACCCGCAGACATGAGAATGCCGCTAACGATGGTTTTACAGCGTTGCACCTGAGTTTGCATTTCGGTGATTTCTTCGCAAAGGTCTGGGTCTGCACTGAGGGTGGGCATATGCCGCCAATCACCGAGAATTACCGCGATGGTCGCCAGCGGAGTGCCCAGTTCGTGTGCCGCGCCGGAGGCGAGCAAGCCCATGCGCAAGATGTGTTCTTCCTCGGCGGCCCGCTGACGCAACTCGGCGAGGCGGGCATCGTGTTCGCGGTGAGTGCGGTTGATGCGGTTAATAAAAACCACCAACAGCGCAGCATTGAGTACTAAGCAGATCAGCATGCCGTCGACGTAATAGCTGCGTATACCAAGGTGATAATCCTGGGGCAGGCCGAGGGGGCGGGCTGCTTCGGCTAGCCACAGAAAACAAATAGTAGCGACGCCGAGGAGTATCCATGCGTAGGTTTGCGCCAAAAGTACCGCCGCGAGTCCGACCTGCAACAAGTAGAGAAACACGAAAGGGTTGGTCGCGCCGCCGCTGAGAAATAGCTGAAAAGTGAGGGTGCCCATGTCGACTAGTAAACCCATAAATAGCTCGGCAGTGCGCACCCGCCGGCGCAGGCGTAAGCTCAGTTCATTAAAGGCATTAAAGGCGATAAGTCCGCCAAGCACGCTCAACATAAGCTGCAAAGGCAGCTCTACTCCGAACAAGTAATGGGTGACGAGAATGGTGAGTAATTGGCCGAGTACCGCCATCCAGCGCAACTGCACAAGTTGGCGCATATGTTTGCCTAGGGTGTCGGTATCGTCAGACTCTGTTTGTCTTAGCAGCTGATTTACGGCGGCAAGCGCTCTGGTGTCGGTCATTATTGTATTTCTCCCCAGGCCTAATTTAGCTCAGGCGCTTTAGTGCTTGGCTTTCTACGCGCGCAAGCCAGTATACGCATGATGGACTGAGCGCGCAGCCGCGGTCAGTCTTTGCGGCGACTTTCTCGAAACACAATAAAGCTAGCTAGCAGCACGGAAAAGGCGAGGCCGTACCAGGTGATCGCGTACACGAGATGGCTATTGTTGAAGCTAATAACGGTGAGACCGCCGACCGGAGTTTGCTCGCTTGGTATTTGAGGGGGGGTAGCGTCGGCGTCGACAAAATAGGGTGCAGCGCTAATACCGAGGTTGTCGGCAATTGCCTTTACGTCCCGTGAATACCAGCGGCCGGTAGTTGGGCTATTTTCACGCAGCACACTGCCCTTGGGCTCGTTAAGCCGGAGCAGGCCGGTGAGGCTTGTGTCGGTCTGCGGTGGCGCCTGTGGCGTGACACCTTGGCCGATATAACCGCGATTGACTAATACGATGCTACCATCGTGGCGCTGAAACGGAGTGAGTACCCAATAGCCGCTGCCAAGCTCGGTGGCGGCAACCACTAGGGTGTCTTTGTCTGTTAGGAATTGGCCGTTTAAAACAACGTGGCGATATTCGTCGTCAGCTTTGTTAACCGATGACCAGTCGCGAATACCTGGCGCTGCTTCAGCGGGCGCGTGAACGCGGGTTTCGACTTTTTCAATTAAATCTAACTTCCACAAGCGGCGTTCTAATTGCCAATTGCCGAGGGCAATAAAGCCCACAAAGAGGAGCAGGCCGCATAGGCTGATTAACGATAAGCTAACTATGCGGCGAAGTGGCACGGTTTAGCTGCCGCCAGACATCATTGAGGGCATCATATTCACGTTCATGTGGTACATCACCCACAGCGAACCGGCTAAGGTAATGAACAAGAGTACTACAGTGAAAATGAGCGACAGCATGGTCCAGCCACCTTCAGACTGAAAATTCATGTGCAGAAAATAAACCATGTGCACCAGAATTTGCACTAGGGCAAAGGCGAGAATGATCAGCACAGTGGTGTTTCGTGAGCTGAATACATCACCCATTACTAGCCAAAAGGGGATGGCGGTAAGAAACACCGAGGCCATAAAGCCAAGCATATAACCGCTGAAGCTGCTGTGCGGGCCTTCTTCTTCGTGGTGGTCGTGATGCTCGTCGTGGTTGTGTGAAAGCTCGCTCATGACAGAGACCCCATCAAATAAACAATTGTGAATACGCCGATCCAAACCACGTCAAGAAAGTGCCAAAACATAGACAGGCAGAATAAACGACGACGGTTAGCGGTGGTTAGGCCATGCTTGCGGAGTTGAAATAGCAGCGTTACTAACCAAATAATCCCGATGCACACGTGCAGGCCGTGGGTGCCGACAAGGGTGAAAAAGGCCGACAAGAACGCACTGCGCTGGGGACCAGCACCTTGGTGTAAAAGGTGGTAGAACTCATAGAGTTCTAAGCCCAGAAAGCCCGCGCCGAATACGCCGGTAATAGCCAGCCAAATTATGGTGCCCTTGAGTTTGCGCTGCTGCATTTGCAGCATGGCAAAGCCGTAGGTGATCGACGAAAACAGCAGAAAACTGGTGTTTAAGGCGACTAGCGGCAGATCAAATAAATCTGCGCCCGATGGCCCACCCGCATAGTTTTGGCTCAATACGCCGTAGGTGGCAAACAGCGCCGCGAAGATGAGGCAGTCGCTCATCAAATACAGCCAGAAGCCCAGCAGCGTGCCGTTGGCGACGTGATGCTCGCCCTTAACAAGGAAGTCGAATTGACCGGGCTCAGTAGCCGGCATAGCAGTAGAGTGAGACATCTTAGGCAGCTACCTCGGTACGTTGGGCTTCGACTAACGCGACCTCTTCAGCCGGTATGTAGTAGTCGCGCTTGTAATTAAAAGTGTGCGCAATAATGGCGATCATTAGCGCCGCAAACGCTAGGCCGCCGATTAACCACATATGCCAAACCATGGCGAAACCGAATGCTGCGCTGAGGCCTGAGATCACCATGCCGGCAGCGGTGTTTTTTGGCATATGGATGGGCATAAAGCCATCAGTTGCGCGTTTAAAGCCATTGCTCTTCATATGCCACCACGCGTCAAGATCGTATACCCGTGGGGTAAAGGCGAAGTTGTATTTGGGTGGTGGCGACGAGGTCGACCACTCTAGGGTGCGGCCACCCCACGGATCGCCAGTTTCGTCGCGCAGCGAGTCGCGGCGCTTATAGCTCACATAGAGCTGAACCAAGAAGGCGATGATACCTGCGCCGATTAACACCGCGCCACCTAGGGCGATCTGGAACCAAATCTGCAGCGATGGATCGTCGAAGTGACTCATGCGGCGGGTGACGCCCATAAAGCCCAACATGTACAGCGGCATAAAGGCGAGGTAGAAACCGATAAACCAGCACCAGAACGAGACCTTGCCCCAGAACGGTTCCAGCTTGTACCCGGTAACTTTGGGATACCAGAAGGTAATCGCCGCGAAGGTGCCGAACACCACGCCACCGATAATGACGTTGTGGAAGTGAGCAATCAAAAACAGGCTGTTGTGCAGCACAAAGTCAGCAGGTGGCACAGCCAGTAACACGCCGGTCATGCCGCCAATTACGAAGGTGATCATAAAGCCGATGGTCCACAGCATCGGGACTTCAAACTGTATGCGACCACGGTACATGGTGAACAACCAGTTGAAGATTTTCGCGCCAGTGGGAATAGAAATAATCATGGTGGTGATACCAAAGAAGCTATTCACCGTTGCGCCAGATCCCATCGTAAAGAAATGGTGCAGCCACACGAGGTAAGACAGAATGGTGATGACCAAGGTCGCGTAGACCATGGACGAGTAACCGAATAGGCGCTTACCACTGTAGGTAGAGACGATTTCTGAGAACACACCAAAGATCGGTAGAATCAGTATGTAAACCTCTGGGTGACCCCAGATCCAAATCAGGTTTACGTACATCATGGCGTTGCCGCCAAGATCGTTGGTGAAGAAGTTCATGTCCAAATAGCGGTCTAAGGACAGCAAGGTCATTACCGCTGTTAATACGGGGAAAGCCGCCACAATCAAGATGTTAGTACACAGCGCGGTCCATGTGAAAATCGGCATTTTCATCATGTTCATGCCGGGCGCGCGCATTTTGACAATGGTCACGACAAAGTTGATGCCCGACAGCAATGTGCCGACCCCAGCAATCTGTAGGGACCAAATATAGTAATCCACCCCGACCCCGGGACTTTGCAGTATTCCGGTTAATGGCGGGTAGGCCAGCCAGCCGGATTTGGCGAATTCACCGATAAACAGTGAGATCATGATGAGCGCCGCACCGGCACTGGTCATCCAAAAGCTGAGGTTGTTTAAGAATGGGAAGGCTACGTCACGCGCGCCGATTTGCAGGGGCACAATGTAATTCATCAAGCCAACCACAAAGGGCATGGCCACAAAGAAAATCATGATCACGCCGTGGGCGGTAAATATTTGGTCGTAGTGATCTGGCGGCAGGTAGCCGGTAGCTTCACCAAAGGCCATGGCTTGGTGAATCCGCATCATGATGGCGTCGGCAAAGCCGCGCAGTAGCATGATTAAACCCAGAATCATATACATCACGCCGATCCGTTTGTGATCGATGCTGGTGAACCATTCACTCCACAGATAGCCCCACACTTTGTAATAAGTCAGTGTGGCGAGCAGTGCTATTCCGCCAATTGCAGCCACGACAAAGGTCGCGATCAAAATCGGATCGTGGAAGGGGATGGAGTCGAGGCTTAGGCGCCCGAATATAAGGGTACTGAGATCAGACATGAGAGTTACCGGCGCCCTGACGCGCTAAAAGTGAATGGGACGGACGCATTGCGACCACGGTAATTGCACAAAAATAGCTAGTGGGCATGGTGACCCTCGTCATGTGTTTTGGCTGTTGAATTTGCTGAGCTTGGCGCTGCGGCGTCAGTTTTGTGGCTGCCGTGGTGCTTCATCATATCCTTCATGCAAAGGGTGCCAGGCTCAACGCAGCGGTTGAGAATAGCGTCGTACAGTTCGGGCGCCACTTCGCGATAGTATTGCACGGGGTTGTACTCGCTAGGCTCAGCGAGTTCGGTGTATACGCTACGGCTGAGGATGTCGCCGTCGGTTTTGACCTTGCTCACCCACTCGTCAAACTCGATCTCTGGCATGCCTAAGAATTTAAAACGCATGCCGTTAAAGCCCGCACCAGAGTAATTGGCAGAGAAACCGTCGTAGCTACCGGCTTCATTGATAACCGCGTGCAGCTGGGTTTCCATGCCGCCCATGGCGTAGATTTGTCCCGCCAGGGCCGGAATATAAAAGGAGTTCATCATGGTGGTAGCAGTGATTTTGAACTTTATTGGCCGGTCCACGGGGGCCGCCAATTGATTGACTACGGCAATACCTTGCTCGGGGTAAAAGAACAGCCATTTCCAGTCCATCGCGACCACTTCAACAATAAGCGGCTCAACACCCTCTGGAACGGGGCGACCTTCGTCAATGCGATCAAGGGGGCGGTAGGGGTCGAGCTGATGGGTGCTCACCCAGGTTAGTGCGCCCAAGGCGATAATAATGGCCAGCGGTGCAGCCCAGATGACCAGCTCCAGGTTAGTGGAGTGGTCCCAGTCTGGCGTGTAGGTGGCCTCTTTATTGGATGCCCGATAGCGCCAGGCAAACAGCAGGGTCAGCACAATGACCGGAACCACGACGATCAACATGAGAATCGTCGCCCATACAATTAGCTTGGCCTGTTGCGCCGCAATATCGCCCGACGGCGACATAACCACGGTGTCACAGCCAGACAGCAGGGCCATTCCGATAACGGAAACGAATATAGTGCGCAAAGTTTTAGAAATCGACATCGCCACTCGCAAGTCCAGATGTTAATAAGAGGACGCAGACTTTAAGCGAATTGGGCTTGGGAAAGAATTGGACAATTTGTCCTATGGCTGGCATGGGGGAAACGGAGTAGTCTTTCAATAATTCATAAAACCTACGGATGAGCGCCGCACCATGGCCAGTACAACAAACTCTTCTCTCGCAGCTGATATGCAGACTCCAGCGGGCCACTCGCCGGTCGCCCCCGGCGAAATTGCCATTGGCGTGGTTATTGGCCGCGCCTCAGAACATTTCGACTTTTTTGTGTTTGGCATGGCCTGCGTATTGGTGTTTCCGAGCGTATTTTTCCCCTTTGCCAGTACCTTAGAGGGCATGCTTTACGGTTTTGCTATTTTTTCTATGGCATTTGTCGCGAGACCCTTCGGTACCGCGCTGTTTATGAATATACAGCGCCGCTGGGGTCGTAGCGTTAAGTTAAGTAGCTCGCTGTTTTTATTGGGCACCGCAACCGCTGGCATCGCTTTTTTACCGGGGTATAACTCTATTGGTGGCGCCTCAATATTCTTCCTCGCTATGTTCCGTATTTTACAGGGCTTTGCTCTTGGCGGCTCGTGGGATGGACTGCCGTCGCTGTTGGTGCTCAATGCGCCGCGAGCCAAACGCAGCTGGTATGCAATGATCGGTCAGCTCGGTGCCCCAATCGGCTTCCTTGTTGCCAATTTATTATTTTACTACCTGATTCGTAGTGTTAGTGCTGAAGACTTCCAGGCCTGGGCATGGCGTTACCCTTTCTTTGTGGCCTTTGCGATTAATGTGGTTGCACTGTTTGCGCGGCTGCGCTTGGTGCTTACCGAGGAGTATACCGCTGCATTGGAAGAGAGTGAGTTGGAGCCAATTAGCACCAGTGAAATGTTAGAGAAGCAAGGCCCGAATATTTTCCTCGGTGCCTTCGCCGCACTCGCTAGCTATGCTTTGTTTCATATTGTGACCATCTTTCCGCTGTCGTGGATCGCTTTGGGTGAGTCGCAATTAATTGGCAATGTGTTAATTGTTCAGGTGTTCGGCGCTTGCATTGGTATCATTGCGACCATAGCCTCAGGCGTCATTGCTGACCGCATTGGCAAACGCACCACCGTGTCATTGATGGCGGTGCTTATTGGCATTTTTGCATTGTTTACACCAATGCTGATGAGCGGTACTCCAGTAATGCAAGACACCTTTATACTGCTAGGATTTGCGCTGCTCGGCGTCTCATACGGCCAGGCCTCGGGCACCTTAACAGCCAACTTTGAACGCCGCTTCCGTTACGCTGGTGCGGCATTAACTTCAGATTTTGCATGGCTGTTTGGCGCTGCGTTCGCGCCGTTAATTGCCCTTGGTCTATCAGTGCATTTTGGGCTGATGGCAGTGAGTTTGTATTTGATCTCCGGCGCGCTCTGTACCTTGTTGGCGCTGCGAATCAGTAAGCATTTGGAGGCGGCAGACTAGTTTTTACGCTGTATCGATGAATCGTAGCTGTATTTAAAGCCCCTTATATTGAATGCAATATAAGGGGCTTTTGTTTATTTCCTTCCTGTTCCCCAAAGTTGATAGCAAAAACGTTTCTCATATAAGAATAATTAATCCGATAATTTCAGTTTGCTATAGCGCTTACCCTCGATTGGAAAGCGCTCTGTAAATCATTATTCGATAGTGGATGCTAGTGAATGCTGTCATCGCTTTATCGCGTGTGAATATGCCGACATTAAAATTATGATGTGTGCGAGGTCGAGGGGCGAGCTTATATTGGCTTGGATTAATAGACGAATAGGCAGCGGCTGGCGCATCAGCGAGTGATGCCAATCTATACTTCCACGAACAGGAGTTTATTGAGTAAGAAAAATGGTGGGCCTTCCCAGACTTGAACTGGGGACCTGCCGATTATGAGTCGGATGCTCTAACCAACTGAGCTAAAGGCCCATTTTTCTTGTGCTGGGTGCTGTTGGTGTGGGCTAAATCGTCGATTTAGTTACGCCAATCAGTTCAGCTGCGGTGGTTTAACCCCACGCCGTGGCGTGTACACCGGAAAAACAGCGCGCATTATAATGCTGCCAGTGCCTGTTGGCCAGTGCTTCCTTAATCCCTTGTTTGCCGGAAGTCATTGAGGAGCCATGGTATTTTTGTGCTTATGTGGAGTTTAAGTGCAATAATCTAGTAGACATGGTCTGGTAGAAGGAAATGACTTTGGACGACAAAGAGCGGATTTTTAAAGCGTATCTTGATGATAAGCGTCAGTCGCTGCAGGCGCCGCTGGCGTCGGTGGCGGCGTATACCGAGTCGTTGCTGGAGCTACCTGCTATTGCGGGTGACGGAGCGCTGTTGGCCGATGCCCAGCGCATTGCTCGAGCGGCGGCTGAAATTCTTGATGTGCTGCAGGTGGTTTCGACGCTCAGTGTGACGTCGCAGACCGAAATCTCCCGTTTGCGCCACGATTTGCGCAATGCCATTGGCTTGGTTGATGGTTACAGCGAGATGCTGATGGAGGATTGCGGCGCGGCGGAGGCGCAGGCATTTCTCGCTCAAATTCGGCACCAGTCGCGCTTGTTTCAAGAGCGCCTAGACGGCTTCTCGTTACAACCTACAGAGTCTTCAAAAGTCGATCCCATTGCCGCGATGTTTCAAAGCTTTAAGCGGGGCATTATCCGCGACGATCAAGATCATCTTACCGGCAGTATTTTGGTGGTGGATGACAACGACAGCAGCCGCGATTTATTAGCCCATCAGTTGCAGCGTCAAGATCATATGGTTATCGAGGCCGCCAGCGGCGAGCGCTGTTTAGAGGTGATGCGCAGCGCCAATCCAGATTTGGTACTGCTCGATTTGGTTATGCCCGATATGAACGGCTACGAAGTGCTACAGGTGATTCGCAGCGATGAAGCCCTGCGCCGTATTCCGGTGATTGTCGTTAGCGGCATGCAGGATGAAGAGGGGGCGGTGCGCTGCATAGATGCTGGCGCGAGTGACTACTTACTTAAGCCAGTAAACGCGACCTTGTTGCGCGCGCGAATTGGCGCGTTATTAGAGACCAAGCGCTGGCAAGACCGCGAGCGCGAGTATTTGGCAGAGCTGGAGAAGAGCCAGCGCTTTATTCGCAAAGTATTTGGCCGCTATTTGTCAGACGAAATCGTTCAACGTCTGTTGGATGACAATAATGGTTTGAGTATGGGTGGCGAGCGCCGCACGGTAACTATCTTAATGGCGGACATTCGCGGGTTTTCAGCGATCAGCGAACAATTGGCGCCTGAGCAGTGCGTGCAGCTGCTGAATAATTACCTTGGGGTGATGACTGAAATTATTCAGCGCTATCGTGGCACGGTTGATGAGTTTGTTGGCGATGGAATTCTGGCGATATTTGGTGCGCCGGTGAGCGATAAAGATGACTGTGACCGCGCGTTGGCCTGCGCGCTAGCCATGCAATTGGCAATAAAAGAAGTGAATGCCCGCAACCGTGCCGATAACTTGCCCGAAATAGCGATTGGTATTGGTTTGAATACCGGCGATGTGGTGGCGGGAAATATCGGTTCTGAGCTGCGCTCCAAATACGGCGTAGTCGGACACAATGTGAATCTTACTGGCCGTATTGAGTCTTGTACTGTGGGCGGGCAAATATTGGCTTCACCGGCGACGGTGGCCGCCGCGTCGGTGGAGGTGCTCACCGGCAAGGGTGTTGGCGTGTCTTTAAAAGGTATGGCAGAGCCGGTGGATTTGGCCGAGATTTTGGGGGTGGGTTTGCCCTACGATTTATTGCTAGAAGGCGTTCAGTCGCAGTGGCAGGCGATCTCATCACCCCCTGAGTTACAGCTGAGTTTAATGAGTGGCAAGCAACTGGCGGGGCAGCAATTACCGGTACGCCTAGTGGCGGTGGCGGGTGACCAGCTGCGGCTGACGAGTGCCGCATCGCTGCCGCTATTAGCGGATGTGCGCTTGGAGGGCTTGATCGAAAGCTGTTACGCAAAAGTGACCGAGGGCGAGGGCGAGACGTATACCTTAACGCTGACCTCGGCAACCGAGGCGCTGCGCGCAGTGCTAAGCAATTTACCGACACACCTAAATTAAGCGAGAAGTTGATGCCGACAGTACTACTGGTTGAAGACAATGAAATGAATCGCGATATGTTAAGCCGGCGCTTGCAGCGCAAAGGCTATGAGGTGTTGCTGGCGGTCGACGGCCAACAGGGCATTGACCTGTGTCGAGCCGAAATGCCTAATTTAGTGTTGTTAGACATGAGCTTGCCGGTGAAGGACGGCTGGCAGGTGGCTAGGGAAATGAAGGCCGACAGTGGGCTTTGTAATATTCCAATCATTGCCCTGACTGCGCATGCGATGGCAGACGACCGCCAGCGCGCACTGCAGGCTGGCTGCGACGATTACGATACCAAGCCCGTCGATCTGCCGCGCTTGTTAGCCAAAATAGAGTGTTTGTTGGGACCTGCTGAATGAGTTTTACCCGCCGTTTAACCTTCTCTTTTGTGGCGATATTGCTGCTGTCACTGGGCAGCGTGCTAATTCAAATATGGGGTAATGATACCCGCCGCCGCAATGTGTGGTTGCTGCAGCATGTGATTCGCACTCAGTCTGAACTCAATGATTTTAGCCAGCGCATGTACAGCACCCACCGTAAAATTTTGGTGGTTGATGCCCTGTCTGACTCGGGGGTTCAAAATCGTATCACCGCACAGGAGCGGCAAGAGCTGCTAAGCACAATCGACGCGCTGATGGCCCTAGAGGCGGAGCTCAATGGTGACTTGCAGGAGTATTTGGAGGCGGGGCGTTACCAATATTTAGAAGCGAAGATACTGCTGAGTCAGTGGCGGCGATTTTTAGAGGAGGGCGGCACTCTCGACAGTAGCTTTGTGTTGCGGGAATACGAGGCCTTGAGTGGCCGTATTAGTGCGAATGAGTGGTTTCTGTTGACGCGCTCCGACGAAATAAACGTGGGCCTGCGTAACGTAGTAAGTATGACCAATAAGGTCGCGCTGGGTGTTTTTTTACTGGCGTTGATCACTACGTTTATTTTGGGCTATTACATGACCCGGTATACCCGGCGCTCGATTCGTCAGCTGCAAAAAGGTACTGCCGAGTGGGGCAGCGGCAATTTCGACTATAGCATTGGCGATATGGGTCATGACGAATTTGGGCAATTGGCCCATTCCTTTGATGATATGGCCGCCAATCTGCGCGAGGCCATGGCGCGGGTGCGCGAGGCCAGCCGTCGCGCTGATGCCGCGAATCAGGCAAAAAGCGGATTTATGGCCAATATGAGCCACGAATTGCGCACGCCGATGAACGCTATTATTGGCTACTCGGAGATGTTGATTGAGGAAATTGATGATGAGCCGGAGGTTAGCGCCAAAGATTTACGGCCAGATTTGGCCAAAATACAGCTGGCCGGAAAACATTTGCTCACCCTGATCAACGACGTGCTGGATATTTCTAAAATCGAATCGGGGCGCATGGCGGTGTATTGGGAGGATGTTGCGCTAGAGAGTATTTTGCGTGACGTTGAAGTGACCATGGCGCCCTTGATGGCCAAAAATGGTAATACCCTGCACTGTCATTTTGAGTTGCAGAGTGAATTGATTCGCACTGATGTAACACGCTTGCGACAGATACTGTTAAACCTACTGAGTAATGCTGCCAAGTTTACCCGCGAGGGTGAGGTGAGTTTGCGGGTGTCTGAACAGCAAATCGCAGGACAGAGTTATTTGATAGCCGAAGTTAAAGATAGCGGCATTGGTATGAGTGCCGAGCAGTTGGGGCGGGTGTTTGACGCCTTTGTGCAGGCCGATCTCTCAACGACCAAGCAGTATGGCGGCTCCGGTTTAGGTTTAACGATTTCACGCAAATTTGCTGAATTATTAGGCGGCTCGATTAGCGCTGAAAGTGAGCCTGGTGTGGGTTCGCGATTTGAATTGAAGTTGCCGCTGGGTACTCAAGAGCTTGGGCTGAGAACTGAGTTTGACGGTGTTGCTATCGGTGATGTGCTGGTGATCGACGATGACCCCGCGGCATTAGACTTGTGCAGTAGAACCTTGAGCAAGGCTGGCTACCGAGTGCATTTGGCCGACTCCGGTGCGGAGGGCTTGCGTATGGCCCAGCAGCGGCGGCCAGATGTGGTATTGCTGGATGTAATGATGCCGGGCATGGACGGTTGGCAGGTTTTACATAATTTGCGCACCGATCCGAGTTTGTTTGATGTGCCAGTATTGATGTTGTCGATGCTCAATGAGCGCGATCTGAGCTTATTGCTGGGCGCCAATGAGTATTTGGTGAAACCAGTGGATAGCGCAACCTTAACCGCCGTTGTGCACGAGCTATTGCCGGCCACGGCGGTGGGAAATTTACTGTTGCTTGAGCAGGGCGATAGCCTGGCGAAAGCCATCGCCTTATTGCCCGGCGCCGAGTACTGGCAGATTTATCGCTGTAGCGAAGTGGCAGAGGTGACGACTTTGCTTAAAGACCTGCCTTTGCAGCTCATAGTGATGGGGCCGCACAGCGATAAGGCGGCGGTGGCTGATTTATTGGCTTATTTGAGCAAAGACTACGGCCGTAAAGTGCCGATTATGCTGGCGCAAACTGAGGCGGAAATCCAGAGTTTGAGTGATCAGTTGGGGGCGTACTTAAGGCGCGCTTAAACCTGCGCGCCCTGTTGCGTGTAGGTTTAATCAGGAGGGCAGAGCAGCGCTGGCGAATGTTACTGCAGGCTTAAATGTCGTAGCTTTTCTATTGCGCGCTGCAGTGCCTGAGACTCGTTGCGCAGCTTCAATTGCTGGGCTTCGGCAACTTGTCGGGCTTGGTTCTCTATGTTGAATCGCAGGGCGTTTTCTAAACCGATTTGCAGGCTGAGGCGCAGCATTTTGAGGTTGGCATCGATTTGCGGCTCGCGCAGCGCGCGCTGATAGAGTTCGTCTAGTTTGGTGGTGGCCTTGTTCAATTCCTGATTCTGTAAATAGAGTAGGCACAGTGCGGCCAGGGCTTGTTGGTGAACAAGTTCGCTTCTGCTGTTGAGTAAGTTTTGTAGCTGTGGCTCTGCCGTTTGGTATTGCTTGCTTTCAAGAAACACTAAGCTGCTGAGTAATTCGGCTTGCTCATTGTTTGATGCCGGCGCGTTATTGGCGGGGCTTTGGCAGGCGCTCAAAGCAAGGCTGCTGAGCAGGGTAAGCGTGGGGAGGTGTCGTGGCATGGATCAGCTGTCCGTAGGCTTTAGGGCAAAGCACTGGGTGTCGAGAGTAGGCAACGGCTAAGCTAAATTAGCCGTTGCACAATCAGTATTACTCGTCGAGGAAGCTGCGCAGGTGATCTGAGCGAGTTGGGTGACGCAGTTTACGCAGCGCCTTGGCTTCAATTTGGCGAATCCGCTCGCGGGTAACGTCAAACTGCTTGCCAACCTCTTCCAGAGTGTGATCGGTATTCATATCAATACCAAAACGCATTCTGAGTACTTTTGCTTCGCGAGCGGTTAGGCCGGCCAGTACATCCTTTGTCGCTTCGCGCAGGCCTTCTCCGGTCGCTGATTCAATCGGCGAAGAGATGGTGCTGTCTTCGATGAAGTCGCCTAGGTGCGAATCTTCGTCATCACCAATTGGGGTTTCCATAGAGATCGGTTCTTTGGCAATTTTAAGTACCTTGCGAACCTTGTCTTCTGGCATTTCCATGCGCTCACCCAATTCTTCTGGCGTGGGCTCGCGGCCCATTTCTTGAAGCATTTGGCGTGAAATTCGATTGAGCTTGTTGATCGTTTCGATCATGTGTACCGGAATACGAATGGTCCGCGCTTGGTCGGCAATCGAGCGGGTAATGGCCTGACGTATCCACCACGTTGCATAGGTAGAGAATTTATAGCCGCGGCGGTATTCAAACTTATCGACCGCTTTCATCAGGCCGATGTTGCCTTCTTGGATCAGGTCGAGGAACTGCAGGCCGCGGTTGGTGTACTTTTTGGCGATCGAAATAACCAGACGTAGGTTAGCCTCTACCATTTCTTTCTTGGCGCGGCGGGCGCGAGCCTCACCGATGGAAACGCGGCGATTGATTTCTTTAATATCGGAAATGGTCAGGTCTTGACGCTCTTCGATATAGGCAATCTTGTTTTGAATGCGGCGAATGATGTCGTTGTAGTCGGTCAGCTTTGGATGCTTCTTAAGAAGCTCATCAGCCCACTTTAAATTGGCTTCATTGCCTTGGAAGCTGCGAATAAACTCTTTGCGGTCGATGCCAACGTTTTTAACGCAGATCGTCATGATCTCGCGTTCCATTGAGCGAATCGAGCTCAGAGTGGTGCGCACTTCTTCAATAAGCGGGTCGAAGGTTGCAGGGGTGAGTTTAAAATATTTGAAAATTTCACCCAGCTCGTTCAATTCTTTGGCGGTCTGCTTGCTGTAGCGGCCGTTGGCGGCAATAGACGCCTCGACTTTGTCAGATTGCTCTTGCAGGGCAGCAAAACGAATTCGCGCTTCTTCTGGATCTGGGCCAGATACGGCTTCGTCTTCGTCGGTGTCGTCGGCAGTGGTATTGTTTGCTTCGGCGGCTTCAGCAGCAGCGGCGGCTTGTTGCTGGGGCGACTGCACATTTTCAGCGGGGTTCAAGTAGCCGCTCATAATGTCGCCAAGGCGGCGCTCTTCGGTGGCCACTTTGTCGTACTGGGCCAAGATGCCGGTAACAACACCTGGGTAGTAGGCCAGTGCAGCCATGACTTCCCGAATACCTTCTTCGATGCGTTTGGCGATAACAATTTCGCCTTCGCGGGTCAGCAGTTCTACTGTACCCATCTCGCGCATATACATACGCACGGGGTCAGTGGTGCGACCAGTTTCGGTTTCTACTGCGGCCAGTGCTGCGGCAGCTTCAGCCGCAGCGATATCATCCGGTGAATCGCTGCCGGCCATGATCAGGGTATCTTCATCAGGTGCGTGTTCAAACACCTGGATACCCATGTCATTGATCATTTGAATGATTTCTTCGACCTGATCCGGATCAGAAATATCTTCCGGAAGGTGGTCGTTGACCTCAGAGTACGTTAGATAACCCTGCTCCTTGCCTTTGGCAATGAGTTGCTTGAGTCGCGATTGATGCTTAGAGTCACTCATTCTTTCAAATTACTCGCTAGGTGCAGGTGAAAAATTAGCCGCAAATTATACTCTATTTAGACCCTATACGACCAGTAAATTCCGGCTGTGTTCAGGGAATGGTCAAAGTATTAGCGCTGATGTTTGTGATTGAGCAGCTGTTGAATGGCCAAGAGTTGCTGTTTGGCTTCGTCACTAAGTCCAGCGTAGTTGTCACTTGCTGGTTTGTCGAGGTGATGGCTGCTGCGCAATTGCTCAACTTGTTGGCTGATGCGTTGCCTAGATTTAAGGTTGTCGAGGTGGCCGAGGGTGTCTAAAAATGCGAGTTGCGCTTTTTCGTCGTCAAGTTCAGGCCCGAGAAGTGCAATGGTCTTTAGGGCCTCGATCATAATGTCATACTCGGCTTGGCCGTACCAGTGACCGAGCAGCATGGCGGTGCTTGAGCCAGGCCGCTTATTGAGTAACTCTAAAATGGCGCTGAGCAGGGCCGCGGCTGGCGAGGTGTCGTCTGTGCTGAGTGTTAGGCTTTGATTGGTGGCGCCGCGCGGATTGAATAACACCATTGCCAGTGCAAATAGCAGGGGGTCGCGACTTGAGCTGGGCAGATTCGCAGCCAGTTTTTTGGTGCTATTGCGTGGGTTTGGTGTAGCTTGAGCGATTTGTGGCGCGCTGTCGGTATCGCTCGCCGCAGGAATGTCGTCAATGAGCTGGTCTAGGGCGTGGCGACTAAGGCCGGTGCGCTCGGCTAGTGAGTCGAGCATCAGCTGCCGAAAAACCCCAGGCGGCAGTAATTGCAGCATGGGTAGGGCAAGTTTGCTTAGTCGCGCCTTACCTTCGAGGGTGCTGGGGTCGGTTTGGCTGTGGAAAGACTCGAAAAAATAGCGTTCCAGTGGTTGAGCTTGGGCGAGGAGTTTTTGGAAGCCCGCCGCGCCATCGCGGTTCACAACGCTGTCTGGATCGTCGCCTTCGGGTAAAAACAAAAACCGGATGCGGCGACCGTCTTCCATGGTTGGTAGGGCGTTTTCAAGGGCGCGCTCGGCGGCTTTGCGGCCGGCGGCGTCGCCGTCAAAACAAAAAATCAGTTCGCTGGCATAGCGGAAGGCGGTGCGCAGGTGCTCGGTATTGCTGGCGGTGCCGAGGGTGGCGATGCCAGTCATAATGCCATGCTGGGCTAGGGCTACCACGTCCATATAGCCTTCGACCACCAGCAGTTGTTCGAGGTGGCGGTTGTTCTGGCGGGCTTGGTAAAGACCGTAAAGTTCTTTGCCCTTGTGGAATATATCGGTCTCGGGCGAGTTGAGGTATTTGGGTTTGTCGTCGCCCAGCACCCTGCCGCCAAAGGCAATAACCCGTCCGCGATTGTCACGAATAGGGAACATGATGCGATCGCGAAAACGGTCGTAGAGTTTGCCGTCGTCTTTTTCTATGAGCATGCCGCCGTCAATCAATTGCTGGCGGTGCTCCTCGCTGTCGCCGAGGGTTTTTAACAGATTGTCCCAGCCCGGTGGCGCAAAGCCGATGTCAAAGTCGCGAGCGATTCGGCCGCTCAGGCCGCGTTGCTTTAAATAATCGACGGCGCGCTGGGCTTGGGGGTGCTCTCTAAGTTGTTGTTGGTAATAGCTGGCCACTTTTTCCATTAGGTCGTAAATGGTTTTGCGGCGCTCTTGTTTTATTTGCTGCTGGGGGCTGATCTCTTCGCGAGGCACTTCGAGGCCGGCGAGGCTGGAAAGATTATCGACCGCACCAGGAAAATCCTGACGGTCGTAGTCCATAATAAAGCCGATGGCATTGCCGCCCGCGCCGCAGCCAAAGCAGTAATAGAACTGTTTGTCAGGGTTTACGCTGAACGAGGGGGTTTTTTCGTCGTGAAAAGGGCAGCGCGCGCTGTAATTCTTGCCGGTTTTCTTGAGCGCAACGCGGCGGTTGATAACGTCAACAATGTCGACTCGAGATAGTAACTCGTCGATAAAAGATTGCGGAATGCGTCCTTTTGCGGCCACGTCAGCGTATCCAAAAGCGAAGGTAGAAGTGCGTAGTTATTAAGGCTACGCAGGACAATAATTCACTATAGCGTAAAATTGCCAGCGCTACTGAAGCTGCGATTTAACCTTTTGGCTGACCATGCCCATATCCGCGCGGCCTTGAACCTGCGGTTTGAGAATGGCAACGACTTGCCCCATGTTTTTAATGGAGTCGGCGCCAGTGCTGGCAATGGCAGCGCTAATCAGTGCGTCTAGTTCCGCATCGCTCAGTGGCGTGGGCAGAAAAGACTGAATAACGTCCATTTCGAAGCGTTCTTGATCGGCAAGATCGACACGACCAGCGCCATCGTACTGGCTTATCGAGTCGCGGCGTTGCTTTAGCATTTTGTCGAGCACGGCAAGAACCCGTGCATCGTCAACGTCAATGCGTTCGTCAACTTCAATGCGCTTAATGTCGGCGAGAATAAGCCGCACGGCAGAGAGTCGCGCTTTATCTTTGGCTCGCATCGCGGTTTTCATCGCGTCACTAAGCGCTTGCTTCAGCGTTTGGTCTGCCATAATGCGCAGAGACTCCCTGTTAAGAGGATTGGGTCTTTAGCGGGCAAAGCCCTACTAGACGTGGGTCTTAGTAGAGGCGTTGCTGCTTTTTAGTGTCGCGAGACACTTTTTTCGCGTGGCGCTTTACTGCAGCAGCTGCTTGACGCTTGCGTACAGAAGTGGGCTTTTCATAGAATTCGCGACGGCGAACCTCGGCTAAAACGCCGGCTTTTTCGCAAGAGCGCTTGAAACGGCGCAGGGCGATATCAAATGGTTCGTTTTCTTTGAGTTTGACTGAAGGCATCCGTTAAACCTGTCCTGATTTTTTTTGCAAGAATTTGCTGTCTATACCGCATTAATTAAAAGCGGCACTCCAAGGGCGCTGAATTCTATACTCAGTTGCCGCAAAAAGCAAAGCGATTGCGCTGATAACTGGTGCGAATAAGCTGAAGTCAGTATCATGCGCGCTTATTTAGCGTAGGAAGTGAGCAATTGTGCGGGTTTTAGGACTGGAAACCTCCTGTGATGAAACAGGGGTGGCAATATATGACACTGAGCAGGGCTTGGTGGCCGAGGCTCTTTATAGTCAAATTGCCTTGCACGCGGAATACGGCGGCGTGGTGCCCGAGTTGGCCTCGCGCGACCATGTGCGCAAATTATTGCCCTTGATTCGCGAAGTACTCGCCAAAGCTAATATGCAGGGCTCTGAACTCGACGGTGTGGCATTTACTAAAGGCCCTGGCCTCGCGGGTGCGCTCATGGTTGGCGCCTGTGCGGGGCGCGCCATGGCCTATGGCTGGGGGGTGCCCGCCATAGGCGTACATCACATGGAAGGTCACCTGCTGGCGCCGATGCTAGAGGCAGACGCCCCCGCTTTTCCTTTTATTGCCCTGTTAGTATCTGGCGGCCATACCCAGTTGGTAAGAGTAGACGGCATTGGTCGCTATACCTTATTAGGCGAATCTTTAGACGATGCTGCCGGTGAAGCCTTTGATAAGGCCGCTAAAATGTTGGAGCTGGGCTACCCCGGTGGGCCGCAGGTGGCTAAGGCAGCCGAGCGCGGCCGCGAGGGGCATTACACCTTTCCCCGCCCCATGGTGAATCGGCCTGGTTTAGATTTTAGTTTTAGTGGTTTAAAAACCTTCACTTTGAATACCGTCACTGCCAGCCGTGCTGCGGGTACTTATGATGCGCAGGATCAGGCCGATATCGCCGCCGCATTTCAAGAGGCTGTGGTCGCGACCCTAGTGATTAAATGCCATCGCGCGCTGGTGCAAGAAAACCTGAATACCTTGGTTATTGCGGGCGGCGTTAGCGCCAATACCGTGCTGCGGGCGCGCTTGGCTGAAAAATTGGCGAAAACCGGCGGCCGCGTGTACTACCCCCGTCCCGAGTTCTGTACTGATAATGGCGCAATGATTGCCTATGCAGGTCACTGCCGCTTAGCGGTGGGGCAACACGAGGAACTCGGGGTGACGATTCGCCCGCGCTGGCCAATGACCGAGTTAGATGCCGTTTAATATTGTAAATTTTAGTATTAGTTGTAGCGCGCAGGCGTAGCGGGAAACACCATGGATATTGTTTATATACGAGAGTTAAGCGTTGATACCGTTATTGGTATCTTCGATTGGGAGCGCGCGCACCGGCAAACGGTGGTGATGAATTTAGAGCTGGGCACCGATATTCGCGCGGCGGCAGCGACAGACGATATTAGCAAAACCCTGAATTACAAAGCGGTGACAGAAGCGGTATTTGCCTTTGTGCGCAGCAGTGAGTTTTTGTTAATAGAGACCCTCGCGGAGCGTTGTGCGGCCTTGATCATGACGGAGTTCGAGGTGCCCTGGCTGCGTCTGAGCATCGCCAAACCCGGTGCAATGCGTCAGGCAAACGAAGTCGGTGTAGTAATCGAACGCGGTACGCCGCTGGTGATTGGCGCAGCTGTTGATGCTAGTGATAAGTAATGGCTGAGGTATTCCTAGGGCTAGGCAGTAATATTCAGCGCTATCGCCATATGACGAGTGCACTGGATGCGCTGAGCGAACACTTTGCGCCGCTGCGTTTGTCGCGGGTGTACGAGAGTGAGTCGGTCGGTTTTCGCGGCAGTGTGTTTCTAAATATGGTGGTGGCGTTTAATACCGAGATGGCCTTAGCGCCCTTGATTGACTTGCTGCGCGAGATCGAAGTTCGCCTCGGTCGTGTGCCCGGCGCGCCTAAGTTCAGCCCTCGCACCTTAGACATTGATATTCTCAGCTACGATAATCTCTGCGGTAATTTTGCTGGCATTGAACTGCCCCGCGACGAAGTGACCTACAACGCCTTTGTGCTGCGGCCACTGAGCGAATTGGCGCCGGATCACTGTCACCCAGTGAGCGGCAAAACCTATCGCGAATTATGGGCGGGCTATGTTAGTGAGCAGAAATTGTGGCCGGTCGAGTTTTGCTGGTCGTCATAAACTTTGGCTAGAAATCCCTGTTAAAAGCCTCAGCGACCACCTTGCCAAAATTGCTAAAAAGGTATATTTTTTATACCTATGTATTCATTCGAATTTGACCCAAAGAAGAGCAAATCCAACTTCGAGAAGCATGGCATTGACTTTGTTGATGCCCAAGCTATCTGGCAGGATACTGATTTTATTGAAATTATGGCTAAATCAGATGATGAGCGAAGAGCTTTGGTAGTCGGCATGATCGACGGGAAGCATTGGTCTGCCATTATTACTTACCGTACGGACAGGATTAGGATCATCTCCGTTCGGCGGTCCCGAAATTCTGAGGTGGCACTTTATGAAAGCTAAATCGCTGGATAAGAAGTTCGATGATAATCAATCGGATGTTATCGATGAGCTTGATCTTTCATCTATCAAGCGTCCCAATCAAATGCAGAAACGGGTTAACGTAGATTTTCCCACCTGGATGATTGAGTCACTTGATAAAGAGGCTTCGCGCCTAGGGGTTACTCGTCAGTCCATTATTAAAGTATGGCTTGCTGAACGTTTAGAGCAATCAACGTTGAGCAAGCAAATGCAGTCGACGCAAAAAGCGCGTGGCTGATTTGGGCGTTAAAGCCCCCCGCTAGTTTACGCCGGTAATTGCCCGCAATGCCGCCAATCGTTGCTCGCGCAGAGCAGCGCCGAGTTCCGCCCCCTTGTAGCCTTGGCTCATTAATTCCCCAGCACTAATGGCGCTTAATTGCTCGCCGGCATCCGCTAATATTGCGAGTCGGGTCTCGCTGGGCTGGAGTAGCTGGGCAATGGCGATAAAATTGGCAAGCTGTTCGGGGCGGCGAGCGTAGTCAAATTGTTCCAAAACCTTTAGCCATTCTTCCGCCGACTCCATCGCAGGGAGTGGGGTGTTTGCCGCGCAGCGTTCCGCTAGCCAGCTTGCGCTATTGCTGGCGCGCAAATTTTGGCACAGGGTTTTGCAGCTGCTGGCATCGAGATTGCTGCAGCTAATGGCAAAGCGCTGGTCTAGTGACAGCGCCTGCGCGGCGGCGGTATCGACCAAGGTTAATAACGCCGGTGTGAACGATGCTGCCCATTCAGGAAAGAGTGCGGCGAGGGCGTCGCAATTGAGTAGCACCTCGAAAAAACTCGCAGGATTTTGTTCTCCCAGGGCCTTACTTAGCTCTACCCAAATTCGTTCTGGGGCGATGGTCGCCAGTTCGCCGTTGCGACTCATGCTGCGCATTAGCGCCATGGTTTCATCGGCTACGGTAAAGCCGAGGTGGGTGTAGCGCGCTGCGAATCGCGCTACTCGTAAAATGCGCAGGGGGTCTTCGGCAAAGGCGGGGGCGACGTGGCGTAGCAACTTGGCGGCAATGTCGCGCTGGCCGTGGTAGGGGTCAATAATCGCCTTATCTTCGTCTTGGGCTATGGCATTAATCGTCAGATCGCGACGGCTGAGGTCTTCCTCTAAGGTGATGTCTGGGCTGAAATCGCAGACAAAACCGTGATAGCCCGGCCCGCTTTTACGCTCGGTGCGGGCGAGAGCGTATTCTTCTTTAGATTTTGGGTGCAGGAACACCGGGAAATCCTTGCCCACTTGCTGGTAGCCGAGTGCCAGCAAATCTTCGGGGTGGGCACCCACTACCACCCAGTCACGCTCGTGATAAGGGTAGTCGAGTAATTGGTCGCGCACTGCGCCGCCGACGAGGTAGGTTTTCATTGCTTTTGGGGTCTGTGTTGGGTTTGGGGGGAGTATAGCAAATAGTGGGAGACGCTTGACGGGAGATGGTAAACGCAAAAAATATCTCTCGCGCTATTGTGGTCATAGCTGCGAAAGTGGGTATTTGTGAGCGAAGCGAATGCCTTTAGGCGTCTCCCGTTTTCCGTCCAGCATTATGCGTCACCTGTGCATGTGCACCGATGCAATTCCCTACTATCCATATCCAATATCGTCATTTCCCGCCCCCACACGCAGCCGCTGTCTAGGGCGATAATATCGTCGCGACCGGTTTGGCATTCCAGTGCCGCCCAGTGGCCGAAGATCAGAGTTTCACTGCGGGCATGGGGTTTTTGCCATTCGAACCACGGGCGGTAGCCTGGGGGGATGTCGGCGAGGGCGCCTTTAAATGTTAATTCCAATTTGCCGTCGGCATTGCTGGCGCGCATACGGGTTAGGTGGTTGGTGATGGCGCGCAGGCGGGGAAGGCCGGTTAGGCTATCGTCCCAGCGGCTTGGTTGGTCGCCGTACATGTCTTTTAAAAAATCGTCAGCCTGGGGGCTTTGTAGCACGGCTTCAATTTCACGGCTCAAGCTCAGGGCTTGTTCGCTGCTCCACGCAGCGGGAATACCGGCGTGGCTCATTAGGTAGCGGCCGTCGTCGGAGCGCAGTACCAGCGCTTGTTGTTGCAGCCAGTCCATGAGTTCGCCGCAGTCAGGGGCATTAAGTAGCGCTTCGAGAGTGGGGTGGCGGCCGCGGTCGGTAGCACCGCGGGCGAGGGCGAGGCAGTGTAGGTCGTGATTGCCGAGAGTAATGCGCAGGCTATCGCGAATGCTATAGAGGTAGCGTAGGGTTTCGAGCGAATCTGGGCCGCGGTTAACAAGGTCGCCGACCAGCCACAGTTGGTCTTGCTCAGGCTTGAAATCAACATCGGCGAGCAGGCATTGCAGGGGTTTTAAGCAGCCTTGTAAATCACCCACTGCGTATCTGCTCACGATATTTGCCTCTTGGTTTGGTGGCGGTGTTAAGTCTCGGTATTAGTGCAGAGCAGAGGGTCGAGCTAACGAAAAGATACCAATGGGCGCAATAAAGGGGCGGCCAGAGGCGCTGATCATTTCGTAACTGCCTTCCATGGTGCCGACGGCGGTTTCTATTACCGCGCCAGAGGTGTAGCTGAAAGATTGGCCTGGTTCAATTAGCGGTTGTTTGCCAATAACGCCTTCGCCCTGGACTTCTTGAACCTGATTGGCGCCGTCAGTAATTATCCAGTGGCGGTTGATCAGGCGCACTGCTTCTTCACCGGTATTGCGGATGGTGATGGTGTAGGCGAAGGCAAAACGCTGTTCTTCCGGCACCGATTGGTCTGGCAGAAATTGGCTCTCTACCTGAATGTCGACAGGGGCTGAATCTGGCATTTCTTACTCCGCAATATCATTTTCTTGTGCGTCGCCAACGGCGTTGGCAATCGCTACATAGCTTTCTAGGCTAACGTTTTCTGGTCTAATGCCCGGGTCTAAGCCCAGTGCTTCCAAGCCCTCGCTGCTAATTAAGCCCTTGAGCGTATTGCGCAAGGTCTTGCGGCGCTGGTTAAAGGCGTCGCGAACCACTCTCTGCAATAGTTTAACGTCGTTGGCTGGGTAGGGAAGCTCAGTGTAGGGCGTTAGCCGAACAATAGCGGATTGTACCTTAGGTTGGGGTGAAAAGGCTTCGGGCGGCACATCAAATAGCGATTCTATCGCGCAGTAATACTGGGCCATGATGCTGAGGCGGCCGTAGGTTTTGCTGCCAGGTCCTGCGGCAAGGCGGTCTACTACTTCTTTTTGCAGCATAAAATGCATGTCGCTGATGCAGTCGTGGGCGCTGAGCAGGTGGAATATTAGGGGCGTGGATATGTTGTAGGGCAGATTGCCGACCACCCGTAGTTTCTCCGTGCCCGCTAGTGCGCCAATATTAAATTTTAGGGCGTCGCCTTCGTGAATGCGGAAATTGTCGCGACTAGAAAATTTATCCGCCAAAATTTGCACGAGATCGCGGTCGATCTCGATTACGTCAAGCTGGCAATCGGTGTCGAGAATCGAGGCAGTAATTGCCCCTTGGCCGGGGCCGATTTCCAGTAAACGTTGGCCCGCTAGAGGGGAGACCGCGCGTACAATGCCGCGAATGATGCCTTGGTCGTGAAGAAAGTTTTGACCGAAGCGCTTGCGCGCGCGGTGTGGAGCTGGGGATTGCATTAAAGATGTTTCCTACTGTGCCTAGTCATGGCAATGGCGCTGCGCAGTGCAGCTTCAAAACTGCCGGAATCGGCGGTGCCGCTCCCAGCTAAATCAAGGGCGGTGCCGTGGTCTACTGAGCTGCGAATAATCGGCAAGCCGAGGGTAATGTTCACCGCGCGGCCAAAGCCTTGGTATTTTAGTACCGGCAGGCCCTGGTCGTGGTACATCGCCAATACCGCATCGCACTTTGCGAGATGGCGAGGAGTGAAGGCGGTGTCGGCGGGCATTGGCCCCTCGAGCTGCCAGCCCCGCTGGCGCAGAGTGTCGAGGCAGGGAATGATGGTGTCGATTTCTTCGCGGCCCATATGACCACCTTCGCCGGCGTGGGGGTTGAGGCCCAATACCAATATGCGCGGGCGCTCGCAGCCAAATTGGCTTTGCAGGGCGCCGTGCAGTATTTCGGTAACGCGCTGCAGGGTAGCAGTGGTGATGGCGGTAGGCACGGCGCTCAGGGGCAGGTGAGTGGTCACCAGTGCCACCCTCAGCTCCTCGGTCGCCAGCATCATTACCACTTTGTCGACCGCGCAGCGCTCAGCGAGAAACTCAGTGTGACCGCTAAAGGCGATGCCTGCGTCATTGATAACGGATTTTTGCACGGGGCCGGTGACCAGTGCTTGGCATTGATCTGCTAGGCAGGCATCGGTGGCTTGGCGCAAGGTGTCGAGCACATAGGCGGCATTTGCAGTGTCGAGCTGACCGGGCTGCGCGGGGCTGCGCAGGGCAATGTCGACGACCCGCAGCTGGCCACTGCGGTGGGGCTGAGCAGGTGTAGAAAAGTCGCAGGGTAGGCAGTGCAGGGGCAGGCCAATGGCGGCGGCGCGCTGCATAAGCAGTTCCGGATCGGCAAAGGCCACCAGTTCGACGTCGTAGTTATCTTGTGCAAGCTTAACGAGGAGTTCTGGGCCTACCCCGGCAGGCTCGCCGGGGGTGATCGCAATGCGGCTTGGCATCAAATTTTGATGTCGACAAAGGCCTCGCTGCGAATTTTGCGCAGCCAGATGTCCAGTTCGTCGGCATATTTGCGTTCGTGGATAATATTGCGAGCAATCTGTTTGCGCATGTCTTTGGTCACGTCTTGGTTGCGACGCTCAATGACTTTAATAACATGCCAGCCGTAGTCAGAGGCAACTGGCTCGTGAATTTCGCCGGGCGACGTTTCGTCCATAGCTTTTTGGAACTGGGGAACGAGCTGGCCGGGAGTGGTCCAGCCGAGGTCGCCGCCTTCTTGGGCTGAACCGATATCTTCGGAATACTCTTTGGCGAGATCGCGGAAGGATTCACCTTTGAGGGCGCGCTGACGAAGCTCTTTCGCAAGTGCTATTGTCTGGGCTTCGCTGCGAATCGCTGAGGGCTTGAGCAGGATGTGGCTGGCGCGGGTCTGTTTGACCATTTGCTTAACACCGCGACTTTCCAGCAGTTTAATGATGTGGAAACCGCTGGCGCTTTGAATTGGCTCTGACACGTCAAAGTCGCTCATTTTGGCCGCAACTTCGGTAAACAATGACGGTAGTTCAGTACTTTTACGCCAGCCTAAATCGCTGATGCTAATGGCGTCGTTGGCGTTGTCCACGCTTTTTCCGTCGCGCATTTTTGCGCTTAGGGCTTTAGCTTTGGCTTCTGCTTGCTGACGCTGGGCTGGGCTGGCATCGGAATCCACGGGAATTAATACGTGTGAGAAGTGATATTCCGGTGCGGTGCGCTGGCGGCCTTCCTCAGACTTGAGGAAACTCTGAATTTCTTGGTCGCTGATCTGAATGCGCTGGTTCACATTGCCCATTTGCACGCGCTGCAAAACCATTTCCTTGGCAATCTGCTCGCGCACGGCGAGATAGGATGCACCGCTGGCGGTTAATGCCTGTTGGAATTGCGCTAGGCTCATATTGTTATTGCCGGCAATCCGCGCGACCGCTGCATTGAGCTCTTCGTCTTCAATGCGCACGCCGTAACGATTGGCAATTTGCAGCTGGATGTTTTCCAAAACCAATAGATCGAGCACTTCTTTGCGGAGCTGTTCTGGTGGTGGCGCTTCTTTACCAGAGCGCTCGATATTGGTCATGATGCTCTCAATACGGGAATCGAGTTCGCTGGCCAAAATGATATCGTCATCGACAATGGCGACAACTTTATCGAGCCACTTAGTCTCAGCTTGTGCTAGTGGTGCCAGCACAATCAGCAAGGTGGCGGTTAATACTTTGAGTAAACGCATATTATTCATCAGATAGGTAGCCAAAAATACTTTCCTTAAGAACACTGGTTACTGCGGTGCCAAGTCCACCCAGCCCTTTCAATTGAAATTCAATGAGCAGCGCCGAGTTGTTGTCGGTGCCACTGGTGTTAGACCCACTATTGTCGTCTGGTTCCAGCGCGCGTTGATAAACCACTCTGCTCAGCCAGCAACAATTTTGATACTCGGCGCCAATCAAGTTTTCAACAGGGCGGTTGTCTTCAAAATCGTATTGGGTCTTGGCAAACAGCTTCCACTGGCTGTTTAGCGGCAGACTCACGGAGGCATCACCCTGCTTAACGTTGTTTTCCAAACCGCCAAATTCATTGCCTTCGCGGCGGAAGGTATAGCCAATATTAAACAGTGCGCCATTATCGCTGCGCTGATGGTAGCCCAGATTGCTCTGATTAAGCACCCCTTGACGTGCATCATACAGAAGATCGACGCTGAACCAACGGTTGTCGTCGGGCAGCAGGCGGAATTGCGCGGCAAAATCGGAGTTGCTGCTTTTGCGGATCTCGTCACCGGGCAATTGCACGCGGCCATCGTCAAAATAATGGAGTTGGCCAATGCTGGCGGTGAGCACTTCGCGGCCAGCTGCGTTATTAATGAAGCGGCTACTCATGCCAATGGCAATTTGATTGGCGTCGTCGAGGCGGTCGTGGCCGGTAAAGCGGGTGTCGCGGAACAGCTGCTGATAAGTAAAGGTCAGTGCGGCGCTGTCAAAATCGGGCTGATCGCTTTGGTCTTCGTATTCGGAATAGCGATAAAACAGTCGAGGCTCTAAGGTTTGAGTCCAGTCTTGCTCGCTGATTGTGAGCTCGCGTTCAAAGTACAGTCCGCTGTCGACGCTCAATAAGGCGCTGCTGGCGCTGGGGCTGGCGTCGATGCCGGCGAGCTGGGCATCTTCAAGTTGGTAGTTTACGGTGCGGCTTTTTAAGGCTGGCTCAATAAAGCCCCAGCGCCAGCGCATAGGGAAGCTGGCGCCAGCAGTGGCGTAGAGGCGCTCGCCAGTGATTTTGCTGCCGCCGTCACGCAGTTTGTCGCGGTGGTCAAACTGGGTGTATTCAAGTTCGATGCTGGGTTCTAGCTGAAAGTTTTTGGCCGGCGACTGATAGTCTAAACGCAGTTGCGGCAATTTTTGATAAGGGTCTTCAACGGCCGCAATGGTCTGATAGCGCTGAACCTCGACGCGGCCAGTCCAGTTGTCTGAGTTGTAGTTTAATGCGCCCTGTTGATTTAAGTGGGTGCTGCGCTTTACCGCTAAATTGGCTAAACCTAGATCAGTGAAGTAATCAACGTCGCTGACCTTGGTGTAATCAACCTCTGTGCTCCACTGATCATTTACAAAACCCTGTTCTTTTACATCAATCAACCAGCGGTCGATGTTCTCGCTTTGGTCATTGGGCAAATAACTGCTGCTGACCGCCCATTCGCTATAGGGGTTTAAGTAGCGCAGCTCGGTTTCCAGTGCTTCGCCACGCTTTTCAATATAGCGGGGCGCGACAATAGCGTCGTAATTGGGGGCCAGATTTAGGTAAATAGGCGTAGAAATGTCGAGGCTATTATTCGCTAAGCCAATGGACGGGAATAAAAAACCAGTGGCGCGACGGTCATCAACCGGGAAGTTTAGGTAGGGGCTGTAAAATACCGGAATATCGTATACCCGAATGCTGGTGCCCCGCGCTACACCGCGGCCGCTATTGTAATCTAAAACGATACTGTCAGCGTGTAAGGACCAAGTTTCATTGTCGGGGGTGCACTGGGTATAGCTAGCGCCGTCCATTTCAAAGCGGCTGTAGTCTGGTCGAGAGATCCGTTCAGCGGTGCCACGGGCGCCGGTTTGAAAGCTTAATATTTCGGCTTGCTGGAGCTCGCCAAGGCCGCGATTGGTGTCAATTTGTGCAAATTGGCCGCGCAGTAATATGCCAGGCTGGCGCAAAATCACGTTGTCGCGCAGCAAGACGGTGCTGTTGCTGCGGTTGTATTGGGCGTAGCCGGCGTCGAGGCTGAGGTCGCCTTTGCGCAGCTGCACATCGCCGGTCATGGTTGCTTTGGCGCCGACGGATTCGATTGTGTCGGCAGAGACATTTAGCGGTGCGCTAAGCGGCTTGCTGCCCGCGCCTTCCCAATCTCTGCTGGGCTCAATAAATCGCCCTTGGCAGCCTGGTGTGAGGCCGCAGCGCGCCGCTTCACTTAAATGGCTATTGGGCACCCAGTGCCAGTGCTGGTAGTAGGCTGGCAAATCACTGATGTCGGCGCTTAGTGGCGAAATGATGGTGTCGCTGCAGTTTTCTGGTGCGGCGGCTTGCGCTAGGCTGGCGTGGCTAGCAGCGGCGGCAAGAAAGCATAAAGTAAGTTGGCGAAACACTGGCATCAGTTAGTGATTTTATTTTGGCGATGGAGCCGATATTGGCGAAGGTGGATAATAAAGCATTCTCTGCTAGGATGCCCGCCTGTGTGTATAAAAGGCCAAAATTCTGGCTTTTAACGGAAGCAAAAATGGATCACATACTAAAAGAACTCCACAGTTGGTGTTTGCAGCAGCTGTCGCTCGATGCGGCTGACGCGGCGAGCGAGTTGGTCGTGGTGTCTGGCGATGCCAGTTTTCGCAGCTATTATCGCTTGCCGCTTGCGGCGGGCGGTAGTGTGATTGCCGTGCACGCGCCACCAGATAAAGAGGATAATCGGGCCTTTACCACTGTGCAGGCACTGCTGCACAAGCACGGCGCGCGGGTGCCTGCTCTGCTGGGCTGGGATAAGCCGCGGGGCTTTTTACTGCAGGAAGATTTTGGCGATCAGCTGCTATGGCCTTTGTTGGTAAATAGTGCCGCGGCAGATCACTATTATCGCCAAGCCTTTGGCGTAATGCTGGCGATGCAGCGCATTCCTAATGATCAGCACAGCTTGCCCGAGTACGACGAAGCGCGCCTTAGCGCAGAAATGAATTTATTTTCCGAGTGGTTTGTGAGTGGCCTGCTAGGTTATCAATTTGACGCTGATGAGCTGGTGATGCTGCGCGGCGTGTTTGGCTTGTTGTCTACCCGCGCAGTCGCGCAGTCGCAAGTCTTGGTGCATCGCGATTTTCATAGCCGCAACTTGATGGTGCTGGCGGATGAACGTTTGGGCATGATTGATTTTCAAGACGCGGTAGTGGGGCCAGTTAGCTACGATTTGGTGTCATTGATTCGCGATTGTTATGTTAGTTGGCCAGAGGAGCAGGTCGATGACTGGATAGAGGTCTATCGCCTCATGGCAATGCGAGCGGGCGTATTAAAGGCGGTGAGTGCTGAGGGGTTTCGTCAAGATGTGGATTGGATGGGCTTGCAGCGCCATATTAAGGTGCTGGGTATTTTTGCTCGCTTAAATTTGCGCGATGGCAAAACGGCTTATATGGCGGATCTACCTTTGGTGCTGGAATACACCTTGAGTATTGCTAGCCGCTACCCCGAATTTGATGAATTTCTCAGTTGGTTTGACCGTAAATTAATGCCGCTAATCTGTCAGCAGAGCTGGTTTAAGGACGACGAGTGAAAGCGATGATCTTGGCTGCAGGGCTGGGTACGCGGATGCGGCCCCTGACCGATCACTGCCCTAAGCCGCTGTTGCGGGCTGGCGGTCGCCCGCTTATCGATTTCCATTTAGCCAAGCTTGCCGCCGCTGGTGTGAGTGAGGTGGTGGTGAATTGCTCGTGGCTGGCCGAGCAAGTTCAAAGTTATCTTAGTTCGGCCAACTGTTATGGGCTTGATATTCATTTATCCCGAGAAGAGCAGCCGCTGGAAACGGCGGGGGGCATAGTGCAAGCCCTGCCTTATTTAGACAGTGGCGACGACGCGCCATTTTTATTGGTCAATGGCGATGTCTGGACAGATATTGATTTTAGTCAGCTATTAAACTGCCAGCCGCAAGCGGCTCATCTTGTTCTGATTGCCAACCCGCCGCACCATCCTAGCGGTGATTTTTCGCTGACAGAAGCCGGTTTGGTGACGGAGGACGACCTTGGGTCGCGCTATACCTTTTCGGGTATTAGTGTTTGGCGACCCTCGATGTTTCGCGGTTTGGCCCATGGGCCGCGCGCGCTAAAACCACTAATGCAGAGCGCGATTGCCAGTGGCGGCCTCAGTGGTGAATTATTTACGGGGCACTGGTGGGACATTGGCACGCCCCAGCGTTTGGCTGATCTCGACGACTTTTTAAGTGCGTCGCCGCAGGCTGCTGATTCAACGCCGAAAGTGCCGTAAAATACCGACTTTGTACTTATAGATACCGTAATGGTTTGCGCATTAAACTAGCGCCTCAATTTTGCAGGAAACTAAAATGGCAGATTACTGGATAGCCCCATCGATATTATCGGCAAACTTCGCCTGTTTAGGGGCGGAAGTCGACGCCGTGCTCGAGGCTGGCGCTGATATTGTTCACTTTGATGTAATGGATAATCACTACGTTCCTAATCTGACTATTGGACCGATGGTCTGCAAAGCCTTGCGCAAACACGGCGTAAAAGCGCCAATCGACGTGCATTTGATGGTTTCGCCGGTGGATCGCATGATTGCCGATTTCGCTGAGGCGGGCGCCAGTATTATTACCTTCCACCCAGATGCCACAATCCATGTTGACCGCTCGCTGCAAATGATTCGCGACGCCGGTTGTAAGGCGGGATTGGTATTAAATCCTGCGGTTGGTCCCGATGTATTGAAATACGTCATGGATAAGCTCGATATGATTTTGCTGATGTCCGTGAACCCTGGCTTTGGTGGTCAGAGCTTTATTCCCTCGACCCTCGACAAAATTAAAGAAGTGCGGGCTTTGATCGACGCCTCGGGTCGGGATATTCGCCTTGAAGTGGATGGCGGTATCTCTGCTAAAAATATTGCTGAAGTGGCGGCTGCGGGGGCAGATACCTTTGTGGCTGGTTCGGCGATTTTTAATGGCGGCGACTACAGTGAAACGATTGAAAAAATGCGGAACGAATTAGCCGGCGTATGAAGTTATTGCAAGATCTACTAAGCGGTCGCGAGCTAGAGGCCATCTTATTTGATTTGGATGGCACTCTTATCGATAGCGTGCCAGATCTAGCGGCGGCGCTAGATGCAAGTTTGGAACAGCTTAATTATGTGCCCGCCGGTGTTAATCGGGTGCGGGGCTGGGTCGGTAATGGTGCCCGCAAGCTCGTGCAGCGCGGCTTGGCCTTTGCGCTCGAAGTACCTGAAAAATCGCTGGATCCAAGTTTAATCGACCAGTTGCTCGCGGTGTTTTTTGAACACTATGGAGAGCAGACCTGCGAGCAAACCGTGCTTTATCCGGGGGTGCGTGAGGCTCTAACGCACTGGCATACCCAAGGCATTAAAATGGCTTGCGTTACCAATAAGCCCGCGCGGTTTAGCGAGCCCATTCTTGCGCATTTTGGTTTACAGGAGCTTATGCCGGTTTTGGTCGGTGGCGATACACTTGCGGTGCGTAAGCCCGATCCGGCGCCCTTGCTGCTGGCCTGCGAGCAGCTCGGCGTGGCGGTTGCCAATACCGTAATGGTCGGCGACTCAGTGAATGATGTTGCTGCCGCCAGGGCGGCGAATATGCCGGTTGCGTGTGTAAGCTATGGTTACAATCATGGCGCGTCAGTGGCGGATGCAAAGCCAGATATTTTGGTTGATCGATTTATTGATTTATCTCCAGGGCTCGCTAGCTCGCTCTAATACGCCGCCTTTCTTGCGGCGGGTTTATTCCTAATTGGTTTTTTATATCGGTGCTTGGTTTGATCTGGGCGCTGATCATTTCACTGTTTTTACAATTCCCTATTCGTACGGTTTTTGGCTTGCTGCTGTGCTCTGTATTTGGTGGTTTTTGACGCCAGAGTTATCGAATAGCGGTATTTAGTAACGAAATGCGCTTATCGGTAACGTTTTTTCTGTTGAATTTGTTGGTTGTAGTCCGTTGAATTATATGGATTTTTTTATTTCTATATTTTATAAATGAATGATTGTAATTTTTTATAGACATATGTGTGTATTTTGGTATCATTTGCGCCTTGATTGGAGTTTGTACTGTTTAGTGCATGGTGTATCTGATGAAAAAATTGATAGCAGTAAGTGTATTTTCGGCTTTGGCGTTAACTTCGCTTAATAGTTACGCCAATTGTGCTTTGGCCGCAGTGAAGGATTTTCCGCGACTGCCTGCGCTTGAAGCTAGCCAAAGCCAGGAGGTTGCTGCGCTAAAGGCGACAGTCGATATGTATTTAGAGCGCGCCACCCAAAACTTAGAGAGCTGTGGCGGGTATTCAGAAGATTTCTTCTACAATGCAGCGGTGACGCGTTTGGAGAAAACCGCTGAGCACTACAATGCCTTGGTTCGTCATCACAACCAGATGTTGGTTTCAGCGAAGTAAATTTTTACCCGCCCAGTAGGTCTTTTTTTTTGGCGTGTTGCTGTAATGGCAATACGCCTTTTTTGCATCTGGGCAATGGGTTTGTAGTTGGCGGCCGGTTTATCCGATTTTTACGTGTTTCAATAGCTACTGCATATGCGGGATAAATTGGTAACCAATATTATTGACCTTTAGCATTATATATCTTGTTGAAATATATGCTTATTTTGTTTTTGTATTGAATTTTTTGCGCTTTTGTTACTTTTTGTGTTTCTAGTTGTGTGTATTTTGGTATCATAGTTTCACCTAGTTAGAGTTTGTGCGCTAAAGCACGAGATGTATCTGATGAAGAAACTAATAGTAGTAAGCGTATTGTCAATTTTGGGCTTAACGTCGGTAAACAGTTATGCCAATTGCGCCTTTTCTGCCGTGAAAAATGCGCCGTATTTGCCTGACATTGAGTCTAGTCAAAGTGAAGATCTTGCCAATCTTAAGATAACCGTTGAAGCGTATTTAGATCTCGGTGCTCAGCGTTTAAATGACTGCGGAAGATTTTCAGATAGCTTCCATCACAACATAGCGGTAACGCGTTTAGAGCAAACCGCTGAGCACTACAATACTCTGGTTCGTCATCACAACCAGATGTTGGTTTCAGCGAAGTAAATTTTTACCCACCCAGTAGGTCTTTTTTGGGCGTGTTGCTGTAATGGCAATGCGCCTTTTTTTATTGTTTAGAGCAAAGGCATAGCATTACGTAACGCCCGTAAAAACTGGGCGGCACTTGCAGCGCTCATCGAATAGGGCTCGAACAGGCCCGATGCGGTGTAAAGCAGGTTTAAGGGGCGCGAGAGTGCGGCTTTTGGTACCAGTCCCATTTCCCATTGAGAGTAGCTGCGCTTATCGATAGTGCTGTATGCCAATAGCTCTAGGGCTTGGTGACGTTTATCGCTGAGGATCTTGGCGTAGGTAGCATTGATCTGGCTGCGGTCGCCTTCAAGGCATTGCATAAAAAAATTGCCGTCAAAGCACAATAGGCCAGTAATATTGGCTTCAGCATTCGCTTTTTTCGCACTTGCTAAAATTGCGGTTAAATCCTTTTCCTCAAAGGTTTCGGATACGGTGCTGGTATAAATCAGTTGAATCAGCGACATAAAATTTCGGCCTAATACGGTTTCTTCAACTGTAAGTGCTAGCGCTCCTATCCCCTATAGGGAACATTACTTAGCGTGGGCCGGTGGAGTGACGTCAAGCAGCTGCGCGGCGTAATTCATAACGTGGAATATCAGGTTCTGTTCATTGCTGCCACTGACGAGGGCTGCGCCTGGGCCAATGGCATAAATGGCCACGTCTTCGCCAGAGTGGGTTTCGGCGGCTAGCGGAATTAAGGCCTCTTGATGAAAACCACTGCTCTGCGTGTCTACCTCATCTAGGTTATGGCGGCCGGCCTGTATTTCTTGCTGATACGCGGTATCGGCGTTGTTGTCGCTGCCTAAATTTTGAAAGCCGCGGCCGTTGCGATAGCCTAGGGTGGTGTAGGGCATGCCGTCGCTGGCTTGTGCGGGAACAGTGCTGCCCACTTCAATAACCTTGCCTAAAATAGGATTGCCGCGCTTGGGGTAGCCACTAATACTAAAGGCGTGGCCATGGTCGGCGGTAACAATGATAAGGGTGTCGTCGCGTTGGCTCAATGACACCGCAGTTGCAACGGCGTCGGCAAAGGCAATAGTTTCGTTTAAGGCATTAAAGGCATTGCCCGCGTGGTGGGCGTGATCGATACGGCCGCCTTCCACCATCAGGAAATAACCGTTTGAATTTTGGCTAAGCCTAGTAATTGCCGTGGCGGTCATTGCTTTTAAAGAGGGTTCGCCGTTATTGCTGGTGTCGCGATCTGCTTCGTAGCGCATATGCGAGGGGTTGAACAGGCCAAAAATCTTGCTTGCAGTCTTTGGATTGATGGCCTGTAAGTCGCCAGTAGTTTGAAGGTATTTGCCGTCGGGATACTGCTGCTGCCACTGGCTGATTAAGTTGCGCTCGTCTAAGCGTCGGCCTTCGCCACTGGGGTCGGTGTTACTAATAAAGCCGCGACGGCCGCCACCCATGATTACGTCGATGCCGTCGACGTCGGCGCCGGAAATACGGGCTTCCACGTTTTTTTCAAAATCGATTAATTGGCTAGCAATATCCTGGCAGCCTGCGGCTTTGGCTGCGGCGGGCAGGCTACTGTCGTCCTCCCAGTCGCGATCTGCCGATTTGGCATAGGTCGCCGCAGGGGTGGCATGGGTTATGCGCGCAGTGGAGATGATTCCTGTTGCTTTGCCTGCTAGCGCGGCTAACTCCAGTGCGCTAATCACTTCATGGCCAGCAAGGCTTTGGCAGTCGCCAACGATAACGTTTTCATCGGCGCCAAGCGCGCCGGCATCGGTTTTTAGCCCAGACATTATCGCGGTCATGGTGCCGGCAGAGTCAGGGGTTTGTGAATCAACGTTATAGGTTTTTGATAGGCCAGAGTAGGGGAAGTGCTCAAAGCTCAAGGCGTACTCTTCGCCGCTTTGACCAAGGCGCTGACCGGCAAGAATGCGCGCAGCGGTAATGGTGGCGATGCTCATGCCGTCGCCTAAAAACAAAATAATATTGCGCGCTTTGCCGCGCTCAATCTCGCCAAGAGGTTTATTGGTGAGGGCGGTTTCTGCGTCGCGATACCAAGCGTTGTTGAGGGTATTTGCGATCAGCGGCGCAGATTTCAAGTTGCGAAGTTGATTTTCTTGCTGGTCGGCAATGGGTGGGGCATTGCGGCTGCAGGCCGATAAACTGGCGGCTACACATAATCCAATACTGAGGCTGAGGCCAAGGGCGCGCAGCGGTGGGCGGGTGTATGTGCAGCTAGCCATGTTTGGCCTCCTAGCCTAATTTGAGAGGCCACTATCCGTTTATTTTGCGCTTAAGGGAAGTGCCGTTTCCACAGAATTTAGGCTGCTATTGGGCCACCGCAAACGAATGTCCCACTGCACTTTTTTGTCGCCAGGCAGCACGGGTGTGCTCTCTGGATCAATTTCTGAATAGACATTGCGCACGGGTTGCAGATTGGCATCGCGACCGTGAATAAAATCTTGATCGGCAACAATGGTCATATAAGCCTTGTTGAGATCGAGCGCGCGGCGCAGTGACGGAGTTATTAATTGGTATACGTCTAAGCCGTTAATGGCGGCGACGTTTAGGCTGCCGTCGGCGTGGAAAAAGCGCTCACGAATTTCGTCGTTTTCGCGAAACTCATTGCCGCCACCAACTGTTTTTAGGTAGTGAGCGATTTCGCCCTCGCTGTCATTTTTAGTGTTAGCTGCGTTTACATAGGGGGCGTCGGGCATGCCTTTTAAATTGATGTAAGACCAGCCTGGCGCGCCGTCGAGTTTGCGGGCAAAGGCAAAGGTCTGGTCAATTGTGCTGCCGATGGTGGTGTGGCAACCCATGCAAAACAAATTCTCCTCTTCGCTTTGCATGCGCAATTGGCCTTGCTGGTCTTCTATAAAGCCGAGCAGCATCCAGCCAAAGGAGTTGTCGGTGCCTTTGTCGCCGCGGTTAATAAATTGTGGCAGCAGACCTTCGATTTTTTCTTGGTTTTCATTGCCGTACTGCGATACCAAATGAGTAGGCGGAAAGAAGGCGAATTTATTCATATAGCGCAGTTCTTTCATGCGTGGCGGCAGGCCGATGTCGCCATCTTTGCTTATACCAACATAGCGCACGCTGTGTAAAAACTCGGTGTGGATGGGATACAGCATTACCGTCACTGCTTCGTCGCCGGCTTGGCCCACATAGTGGGTGGGGCGAATAATCTCGCTAATAACGCTGAGTTTGCCATCTTGGTTAAGATCTTCACAAAAGGCGTTTTCGTCGATTGCCGGTACGCTAATGCGGCTAAGGTCTTTGATTGCCGCTTCCAGAATGCCTAAATTGGCAAGATAAGTGTCGCGGGAGTAATCCTTGTTTTTGCAGCTAGTTTGGCGAAATTTGGCAGGCAGACGGATCATAACGTCGTCGCTAGAACCGTTGGTGGGCCAGAAGGTGCTCGGTAGTGGCTTGTAGTTAAATGCCACCCAATGACTACCGTCTTTGGCCATGCCGTGCTCGTCGAAGGCCGCGGCGCCAAGATGCAGGTTCTTGATTTCGGGGATTGGCCCCTGCCAGTCTGCTGTGCTTTTTAGCTGCTCAATTAATGGGCTGTAATTGTCGGTGTAAATATAATCGATTACGGCCTGATCGCTAATTTTGGCAATGCGTGGCCGACGGTCTTCAAACAGATTTTGCCAATGATTATGAGTGCCGAGATCAGAGAAAGCGTAAACGTGCTGAAGGCCGCCGTCGCTCATGGTGTTGGGGCGGCTGCGGTAATCATAGCTCTGGTGGCAGGTCATGCAGGGATTGTATTCGCCGTCGTGCTTGGTGTAACACTGCGGGGGAATCACCGCTTCGGCGTTGTAAATATTTTCGGCATGCGCTTGGCGGAGTACGGCACGGCCGCTGCGCGCCGGCGAACTCGGAAATTTTAAGCTGGCGAGTATTTGGGCATCGTCGCTGGATTGCTGAGTTGTCGGTTCTGTAATTTCGCTGATGGATGTGCTGCTATCGCAGGCGCTCAGCATAATTAGAATAAGGCTTATAAAATATTTCATGGTCTCTACCGTAAATAAAAGAGGGCGGATAAATCCGCCCTCTAAACTGCTTCTTGTACTTTGTTAAATTACAAAGCGGGATCTTCAAACAACCAAATAATATTGTTTTGGTGGTTGCCGGTGTCTTCACCGATAAGCACGCGACCATCGTCGAGAATGATCAGATTATCGGGGTTGGAGATGTTATTTGTGTTACAGCGATTGGTGCTGCGGCTACCGTAGTAGGGGCCGCCAACAACCGCGGGTGCCAGAGTGGTAACGTCCACTAGGCCAGCGCTATTTTTCACAAGCTTCATGCGGTATACCGCGCCGCATTTGCCATTGGTGCCATCTAGTTGAATAGCGCCGGCGCCGTCCGACATTGCGCCGGTTGTGTCCGACATTGCCATATACATATAGGCTTGGGCACCGTTGGCTGCGCCGTTGCTCCACCACGCATCAGCTAAGCCACGGTTGATGTTAACGCCTTCCATTTTATTAAACTCAGCAGTTGCGCCTAAAGCGGCAGCTGCTTTGCGGCTCTCTAAGAAACCGATGCGGTCATCGGCAAAGGGGTTGCTAGCAATGGTGCCGCTGGTGTCCAAATCTTGATTGAGTTTGGCTTCGGCGTAATCGTTGATCTGTTGTGCGGTAATTTGCTTAGCTTCACCAACCGTGCCGTCAAAGCTCGCGATCGCTGCTTCAATTGCTGCTTCGGTGCCAGTAGCAATAAGTACCCATTCAACGGCAAAGGCGGCTTCGGCGGGGTCGCTCACTCCCGCGCTCTGGGTGACTTTGGCGGCGTAAAGTTTACCGGCACTGAGATCGCTGGCGGTGTCGGCTACAAATTTAAAGAACACCGTATTGCCGCCGTCATCGCTGAGGAACACCGTGCGTAGGTCTGGCATAACGATCGCATTCTCGTGAGAGAAGCGGCCCAGCAATTCCAGTTTATTAACTTTAACATCCGCGACATTGGCTGCGGCTACCGTGCCTTCAGTACCAATTTCCATAATGTAGCCGTAGTTATAGGGGTTGCCCCAAGCGCCGCTGCCGTCGGTGGGCAGGCCAAGGTATTCGGCAATAGATTTGGCTTCATTATTATTGATGTTGTACCAGTCGGCGGTATTGTCAAAATACAGCTCTTCAGAGGTGAGTGGTGTTCCCCAAGGACTCAAGGTACCAAAGCAGTTTACCCAGGTGCCTTTTACGGATGAGAAATCGATCATTCCCTCTTGGGTTACACCATAGCTGCTAGTGAGTGCAATACGACTCATGCCGCCTGGGCGATCTTCCCAGTTGGAGTACAGGAAGTAGCCGGTGCCACCATCAGAAACCGCGGCATTAAAATCGGGGTCGTTTGAGCTTTTTAATAAAGTGCTGCCATCCGCGGCAATAATGTCGCCCATTTCCTTGCCGCTTACCAGGGCATCGCTCTGTTGCGCCAGTACCATATAGTTGCCAACAGCGCTTAATACGCGCTCTTTGTCGGCTTCGGTAATGGGCATATCCATTGCGGCGACGTTGCCTAGGTTATTGAAATCGACACCAACAAACGCGCCAATGGTGCCTTTGTTAATTACTTTGCCATCAACGTCGGTGGTCGTGTTAGATGAACTGGGGTGCTGAATATTGCTGAATACTACGCCGTCGCTATTGAGGAATATACCGGTGAATTCGGCGCCAAGTGGGGCTGAGGCCAAACGTTTTAAAGAAGCGCCGCCGTTGCCGTCTTCGCCATTGGCGCCGGGCGTGCCAGGCGCGCCGGGTGAACCGGGGCTGCCTGGTGCGCCGTTTTGGCCTGCATTACCTTGGGGGCCCGTAGCGCCATTGTCGCCGTCATCACCACCACAGGCGCTAAGGCCTAGGGCGAGAATACTAGCGATGGATACGCTTAGTAATTTCTTGTTCATAGTCTCTCCTCAGATATTGGGTTGCAGGGCTGTTCTATGCAGCGCCAGCGTTGTAATTGCGAGGACAGTCTAGGGAGGCGGTGTTACAGAATAGGGACGGTATAGTGTCGGTATGACGACAAAAATATGACAGCGAGCTCGACATGCTCGGCCGGCTTTATTTTGGTGCGTGCTGATTTTTTTGGTGCACTACAGGCCCTTGTTTAGGGCTCTGTGTTCGGGCTTAATATATGCGGTTAATTCTTAAATCATTGAGTTAGCTAGGTTTGCGGGGTTTGGCACGCTATGTGTATAGTGTTGTGTGTCCGCACTCTTGGTGATATTGGACGTGATACAACAAAATGGAAGGCTAGGGTTCCGGTTGCCACTATTTATATAGTTAAAGCAACGACTGGTCCGAGAGCTTTCGACCTTCAGAGTACGTAGCTAGGCTGCAAGAAGGTTACACGGCGGGACAAAAGCCCGGGAGACGAACGGCGATATGCGCCAGGAGTGCTCTATGAAACCGTGTGAAACCTCTGGAGGTTCAACGATGAAGCGACTTTCCGCTTTACTGCTTACACTCACATTCTCTTCGTTTTCTGCTGCAGCTACCGATAGCTTTAAGGTGTGTTGGTCAATTTATGTTGGTTGGATGCCTTGGGGCTATGCCGCCGAGCAGAAGATCATGGATAAGTGGGCCAAAAAGTACGACCTCGATATTGAGGTAGTACAAATCAACGATTACATCGAATCCATTAACCAATATACCACGGGTGAATTTGCCGCCTGCGCCATGACCAATATGGATGCCCTGACCATTCCCGCTGCTGGCGGCGTCGATAGCACGGCCCTGATTGTTGGCGACTTCTCTAACGGCAATGACGGTGTGGTCTTAAAAGGCTCCGACAAACTCAAAGACATTAAAGGTCAGCGCGTAAATTTGGTTGAGCTTAGCGTTTCTCACTACCTGCTCGCTCGCGGTTTAGAGAGCGTGGGCATGAGCGAGTCAGACGTTACCGTGGTAAACACCTCCGACGCAGATATGGTCGCGGTATTCCCCACCGATGGGGTTACGTCGGTGGCAACGTGGAATCCACTGCTTAGCGAAATTACCAGTATGCCAGGAGCGAATAAGGTTTTTGATTCCTCGCAAATTCCGGGTGAAATAATCGACTTAATGGTTATTAACACCGAGGTCTTGAAAGCCAATCCGAAATTGGGCAAAGCACTGACCGGCGCATGGTATGAAATCATGGCCACCATGAGTGCCAAAGACAAAACCGGAATTGCTGCGCGTACCACCATGGGTGTGGCATCGGGCACCGATTTAGCCGGTTACGAAGCCCAGTTGGCGAGTACCCAAATGTTTTACACGCCTGCAGAAGCAGTTGCCTTTACCAAGAGTGCGGCCTTGAAAACCACCATGAAGAATGTGGCGGAATTCTCCTTTGCCCACGGTCTACTTGGTGACGGTGCACCCGACGCTGGCTTTATCGGCATTGAAACCCCAGCAGGGGTTTACGGTAACAAAGCCAATATCAAATTCCGTTTCGACCCTAGCTATATGCAAATGGCGGCAGAAGGAAAACTATAAGTCTCGCGTTTGACGAGATACCACCCACAGGAAACTGGGGGAGACTAAGCCTGTAGATTACGGGTAACAACAATCAGGCGCAGGGATGCGCCTACCTTCAATCACCTTTCGCTTTGCCAACAGCGTATGCACTCGGGTTTAGCAAATTTATGAAACGACTGATCAATGTACGACCCAGTCGAGTATGGCGGATTGGTCTAGCCCTACTGCCTTTTGCAGTGATTTTACTGCTGTATATCTCGGCATCTGACGCGCGGCTTGCTGAAAACCCCCAAGACAAATTACTGCCGAGCTTCACCCAAATGGGCGATGCTATTAATCGCTTGGCCTTTGAGCCGAGCAAGCGCAGTGGCGACTATTTATTTTGGCAAGACACCCTAAGCAGTTTGCGTCGTTTGGGCATTGGTATGGCGATAGCCGCGTCTCTGGGTATGTTATTCGGTTTGCTGACCGGCGCCTTGCCGGTCGTCAATGCCAGCTTTGCGCCGCTGCTTACCGTGGTGTCGCTGGTGCCGCCAATGGCCTTGTTGCCAGTATTGTTTATTGTGTTCGGCTTGGGCGAGGTGTCTAAAGTTGCCTTGATCGCCATTGGTATTACCCCGTTTATCGCCCGCGATATTCAAAAGCGCAGTTTAGAAATTCCTCGCGAGCAACTCGTCAAAGCCCAAACCTTGGGTGCCAATAGCTGGCAAATTATTGTGCGTGTGTTAATTCCGCAATTGCTGCCGCGCTTGATAGATGCAGTGCGCTTGTCCTTGGGCTCGGCGTGGTTATTCCTAATTGCCGCTGAGGCCATCGCCTCGACTGACGGCTTGGGCTACCGCGTGTTTTTAGTGCGGCGCTATTTATCTATGGATGTGATTCTGCCCTATGTGGCGTGGGTTGCCTTGCTGGCATTTATTATCGATTACGCCCTCGCCAAACTCAGCGCCGTTGCCTTCCCCTGGCATGCCCAGCAGGAGGGCAAGTCATGATTGAAATTCGCAATGTTTGGAAACGCTTCGACGACAACGTTATCTTGGAAAATATTTCGGCCACGGTAAAAGAAGGTGAGTTCGTTACCCTGGTTGGTGCCTCGGGCTGTGGTAAAAGCACTTTTTTACGAATGCTACTGGGCACCGATTCGCCGTCGCAAGGCAGTATTTTGCTGGACGGCAAAGCAATACCGAGCGAACCCGATTCGGGTCGGGGTGTGGTATTTCAGCAGTATTCGGTTTTCCCGCACTTAACAGTATTAGAAAACGTGGTGATCGCCCGCGCCTTTGAACGCAGCAGGCTGGGCTTTTTATGGGGCGCAGCGAAGAAAGCCGCGCGGGAAGAGGCGGCAGACTTACTCAATATTGTTGGCTTAAGTCACATGTTGCATCGCTACCCAGATGAACTGTCTGGGGGCATGCGTCAGCGCTTGGCCATTGCTCAAGCCCTTATTTTAAAGCCGCGCATTTTATTATTGGACGAACCCTTTGGTGCCCTCGACCCCGGTATTCGCGCCGATATGCACGAGCTGGTTTTAAATTTGTGGCGCAAACACAAACTCACCGTGTTTATGGTCACCCACGATCTAAAAGAAGGCTTTCACCTTGGCACCCGTCTGTGGGTATTCGACAAACTGCGGGTCGACCCACAGGCCCCCAATGCCTATGGCGCAGGTATTACCTACGACCTGCCGGTCGGCGCCTGCGAACCAGAATTACTTGAAGAAATAGACGGGAGTCTGTCTGCCAATAAGCAGGCGGAGGAAATATAGCAATGCAAAATTACACAACAGAATTAGCGCCAGGTGGCCACTGGTCACTGGAGCTGCGGCGGGGTACGCAACTGACCCTGCGGGATTTAAGCGGTGCTAGCAATGTAGGAATGTTGTTTTACAACCCCCGCAATTTACTGGAGCGCTATAACGCACCCGACACACTCAAGTGCCAGCACACCTTTAAATTAACTCAGGGCCATTGCCTGTACTCGGATATGGGCCGAATTTTTGCATCAATTACCTCAGACAGTTTTGGCTGGCACGACACGGTATGTGGCAATAGCCACGCCAGTCATATTGCCGAGAAATGGGGCGCGCGGGACTACCAAACTGACCGCAACGACTGGCACCAAAATGGCTACGATGCCTTTTTGGTCGAGCTGGCCAAATACGGTTTAGGCGCGGCAGACATGGCGGCTAATCTCAATTGGTTTAGCAAAGTGATGACCGACGCCGAGGGCAATATGGCCTTGGCGCCGTCGGGCAGCAATATTGGCGACACGGTCACGCTGCGCTTTGAAATGGATACCTTGGTGCTACTGCATAGCTGCCCCCATCCCTATAGCAAGGCAGAGACATATCCCAAACACCGCATTGGTATCGAACTTGGTTTGGCCGCCGCCGTTGCCGAGGATGACGAATGCCTAAACCACTGCCCAGAAAATGCGCGGGGTTTTGCCAATAACGCCCTGTATTACTTGGGCGCCTAAGGCGGAGGATTGAAGATGATTAAAACAAGTCAATTACAGGCCGACACCGCCGTATTTTCGATGACCGTCGGCGCGGGCGATTACTATCTTGGCAAAGTCAGCGCCGGACAAACTTTTCGGATTTTAGATTTAGAAGGCAACCAAGCCGCAGACACCTTATTTTATAGCGCGGCGAATCCCAGTGAGCGCTATAGCGCAACCGATACCATTCGTGAACAGGGCAATGTCTACCTCACTGCTGGTTCAATTTTACGCAGCAATGAAAACCGCGCCATGCTCGAAATTGTCGCCGACACCTGCGGGCGCCACGACACCTTGGGCGGCGCCTGCGCCACCGAGAGCAATACCGTGCGCTACGATTTAGAAAAGCGCTGCATGCACGCCTGCCGCGACAGCTGGATGCTCGCCATTGCCGAAAAGCCCGAGTACGGTCTGAGCAAACGCGACATCAGTCATAACATTAATTTCTTTATGAATGTGCCGGTAACCGAAGCGGGCGGACTGAGCTTTGCCGACGGTATTTCTGCGCCAGGTAAATACGTGGAGCTAAAAGCACTGATGGATATCTACGTGCTGATCTCCAACTGCCCGCAATTAAACAACCCCTGCAACGCCTACAACCCAACGCCAATCCAGTACTTAGTTTGGGATGATGTTAGCGAATACGTCTGACGTCCGACCCCCGACGTCAGACTCGTTTTAACCAACTTCAGTGGACGGCCACTGTCGTAAAGTGCCACGGGACGGCCCGTAAAGGATTGCTATGTTCACTAAAGTCTTGATTGCCAATCGCGGCGCGATTGCCACACGGATTATTCGCAGCCTTAAAGAGCTCGATGTTATTGCGGTGGCGGTGTATGCCGAAGCCGATGCGCGCAGCATGCATGTGCGCAATGCCGATGAAGCCTATAGCCTTGGCGAGGGTGGCGCCGCCGAAACGTATCTCGACGCCGCTAAAATTTTAGCCATTGCCAAAGCCTGTGGCGCCGAGGCTATTCATCCTGGCTACGGATTTCTCAGCGAAAATGCCGGTTTTGTCGCGGGCTGCGAAGCCGCCAATATCGCCTTTATTGGCCCAACTGCCGAGCAAATGCAAAGCTTTGGCCTAAAGCACCGCGCGCGGGATATTGCCGAAGGCGTGGGTGTACCACTACCGCCAGGCACCGGCTTATTGGCCGATCTTGAAACGGCAGTTAGCGAAGCGGCGGCCATTGGCTACCCCATTATTCTTAAGAGCACCGCAGGCGGCGGCGGTATTGGTATGCAGATCTGCCATAGCGAAGCCGAGCTGCGCGGCAGTTTTGATAAAGTAAAAAAACTCGGCAGCAATAATTTTGCCGACGACAGTGTGTTTCTAGAGAAATTTATTGCCCGCGCGCGGCATATCGAAGTGCAGGTTTTTGGCGACGGCGAAGGTCAGGTGGTGGCCATCGGCGAGCGGGATTGCTCTGCCCAGCGCCGCAACCAAAAAGTGGTAGAAGAATGCCCCGCGCCGAATTTACCCGACAGCGTGCGTCAGCGCCTGTATGCGCTTTCCGAAAAATTATTGGCCGCGGTGAGTTACCGCAATGCGGGCACCGTAGAATTTATTTACGACCCCGACACCGAGCAATTTTACTTTTTAGAAGTGAATACCCGCCTGCAAGTAGAGCACGGCGTGACCGAAGCGGTGTGGGGCGTAGACTTAGTTAAGTGGATGCTGATGCAAGCCAGCGGCGATTTACCCGAGTTAGATCAGCTGCGCAGCGGCTTATCTGCCACGGGTCACGCCGTGCAAGTGCGGGTGTATGCAGAAGACCCTTACAAGCAGTTTCAACCTTGCGCAGGGCTGCTGAGCAAAGTCGCGTTTCCGGTGGCTGACGGTTTGCGTATTGACCATTGGCTAGACAGCGGCTTAGAAGTTTCGCCGTATTTTGACCCCATGCTGGCCAAAGTTATTTTCCATGGCGACAACCGCGAAGCGGCGCTTGCGGGCTTGCGCACCGCGCTGGCCGACACCGAACTCTACGGCATTGTCACTAACCGCGATTATTTGCGCGCCTTGCTCAACGACAGCGTGCTAATCAGCGGCCAGCTCACTACTCGCTATTTAAATGATTTTAGCTGGCAGCCACGGCGTATAGATGTGGTGCAAGCGGGCACCCAAACCACCGTGCAGGACTACCCCGCAAGGCTGGGCTACTGGAATGTGGGTGTGCCGCCGTCTGGCCCCTTCGACAGCTATTCCTTCCGTATGGCCAATTGTGTCTTGGGCAATGATCCTCGCGCAGCGGGTTTGGAAATCACCCTGCAGGGCCCAAGCTTATTATTTAGTGTGGATACTCAGGTGGTGATTGGCGGCGCCGAAATTCCGGTAACAATTGATGGTCAGCCCCTTAGCTGCCAGCATTTTTGTGCAGATACCCACGTCATAGATCCTAAGGGCGAATCAGCCTCGGCGCTGTGGCAAGTTATTAATATTAAAGCGGGGCAAACCTTGGCCTTGGGTCGCATTGTGGCCGGTGCGCGCGCCTATTTGGCGGTGGCGGGGGGAATTCAATGCCCCGAGTATTTGGGCTCGCGGTCTACCTTCACCTTGGGTCAGTTTGGTGGTCACAGTGGTCGCGCACTGCGGGTTGGCGATGTGTTATCGCTGTGTGAAGCGGCGCCAAGCAATAGCGTTGCATCGCGGCCATTGCCAAATGTTCTTAAACCAGCGATTGGTAACGACTGGGAATTGCGGGTGATTTACGGCCCCCACGGCGCGCCAGACTTTTTTACCGATGACGATATTAGCGAATTTTTTGCGGCGAGCTGGGAAGTGCACTACAACTCAAGTCGCACTGGCGTGCGTTTGATTGGCCCCAAGCCAAGCTGGGCGCGGAGCAGCGGCGGCGAAGCCGGCATGCACCCGTCGAATATTCACGATAATGCCTATGCCTTTGGTACCGTCGATTTTACCGGTGATATGCCGGTTATTCTCGGTCCCGACGGCCCGTCTTTGGGAGGCTTTGTTTGCCCCGCCACGGTAATTACCGCCGATCTCTGGAAGCTCGGCCAGCTCCGTGCCGGTGACAAAATCCGTTTTGTGGCGGTGAGTGTGAACGACGCGGTGGCCGCCGAGAAATTTCAGCGCCTGACCTTAAGCGATATGTCGCCACCTGGCCCCGATGCCTACCCCTTGACGACTTTGCCGTCGCCGATAGTGCGGCAGCTAAGTGCCGACGAGGTTGGCGATGATGTGGTTTACCGCGTTGCTGGTGATCATTTTTTGCTGGTGGAATACGGCGCCCAAGAACTGGATATTCGCCTGCGCTTTCGCGCCCACGCCTTAATGCAGTATTTGCAGCAAAACCCGATTGCGGGCGTAATCGAACTCACACCTGGCATACGCTCGCTGCAACTGCACTACGATTCCATGAAAATTAGTTTGGCTGCCGTGCTAGATAAATTAGTGGCGGCAGAAGCGTATTTGTCTAAGCAACTGGAACACCTCAATGTGCCGTCGCGCACCGTGTATTTGCCGCTGAGCTGGGACGATGCCGCCTGCCAATTGGCCATTGAAAAATACCAGCAATCGGTGCGTGAAAATGCACCGTGGTGCCCAAGCAATTTAGAGTTTATTCGTCGCATAAACGGCCTCGACGATATCGCAGCGGTGAAGGATATTGTCTTTAACGCGGCGTATTTGGTAATGGGCTTGGGCGATGTGTATTTAGGCGCGCCAGTGGCAACGCCGGTTGATCCGCGCCATCGTCTGGTTACCACCAAATACAATCCAGCACGCACCTGGACTGCCGAAAACTCGGTGGGTATCGGCGGTTCCTATCTCTGTGTATACGGTATGGAAGGTCCTGGCGGCTACCAATTTATTGGCCGTACCCTGCAAATGTGGAATCGCTACCGGCGCACCGCCGAATTTACCGAACCTTACTTGCTGCGCTTCTTTGATCAAATTCGTTTTTACGAGGTTGAGCAAGACGAGCTGCTGCAAATTCGTAATGACTTCCCGCTGGGTAAATACCCCCTGCGGATTGAAGAGGGTGAATTCTCGCTTGCTGACTATCAAACCATGTTGCAAGAAAATGGCGATGAGATTGCCAGCAACAACGCGAAGCGCGAGCAGGCCTTTGCCGAGGAGTTAGCGCGCTGGCATGCCGATGGCCAATTTCATTACCAAGCGCCGGAGATTGTCGACAATGTTGATATCGTGACCTTGGCCGAGGGCGAAATTCCCGTCGACAGCTCGGTGGCAGGCAGTGTCTGGCAGCTGTTGGTAGCAGAGGGCGATATTGTTAAAGAAGGGCAGCCGCTGCTGCTCTTGGAATCCATGAAAATGGAAATTGCGATACTTGCTCCCGAGGCCGGTCGTGTTAAAAAACAATTATTGCGTGAAGGTGCCCGCGTAAGTGCTGGCCAATCTCTGCTGATTTTGGAGGCATTATAATGAGTACTACTTCTTCTTTGAGTTTGACGGATCTCCGCGTCCAATATTTGAGCGGCAGTCTCACGCCGCGTGAGGTATTTGCGACCATTGGCGAGCGCATCGAACAGTATCGCGAACACAATATTTGGATTCACGCCCTAACGGCGGCCGAGTTAGAACCTTATTTTTCAAAGCTGGAGCAGGCGGATATACGCGCGCTGCCGCTATACGGAATTCCCTTCGCCATTAAAGATAATATCGATATGGCGGGGGTACCGACGACGGCAGCCTGCCCAGAATTCAGCTATATACCAGAACGTTCCGCCTTTGTGGTGCAGCGCTTAATTGATGCTGGCGCGATTCCGGTGGGCAAAAGTAATCTTGATCAATTTGCGACTGGCTTGGTTGGCGTGCGTTCGCCCTATGGCGCCTGTAAAAACAGCTTTGATCCGAGCATGGTCAGCGGTGGCTCCAGTGCCGGTTCGGCGGTTTCGGTTGCCTTGGGCATGGCCAGCTTTTCATTGGGCACAGATACCGCTGGCTCAGGTCGAGTACCCGCCTGCTTCAATAATTTAGTTGGGGTCAAACCCAGCATTGGTTTGCTGTCGGCCAGCGGCATGTTGCCCGCTTGCCGCTCTTTGGATTGCATCACCATTTTTGCCCTGCACTGCGACGATGCCAATACACTGTTGGCGGTTGCCGAGGGCGAAGACGCCAGCGATGCCTATAGCCGTGTGAATCCTTTTGCCAACCAGGCGCGGCATTACGGCGCGTGGCAGGGGCCGCTGCGAATCGGCGTATTGCCAGCAGATCAGCTCGCCTTTTTTGGTCACAGCGATTATCAAGCTAGCTACGAGGAAACGATCACCGCCTTAAAAGAACAAGGTGTAAAAATTATCGAAGTGGACTTTGCGCCCTTTATAGAAGCGGCGCGGCTACTCTACGAAGGGCCGTGGGTCGCAGAGCGCTATATTGCGACCACGCCGATGATTCAAGACAATCCCGAGGCCATGCTGCCGGTTATTCAAACCATTATCGGTGGCGGCGCCAAGAGTTCGGCGGTAGACGCTTTTCAAGCTCAGTACCGTTTAAAAGCCCTGCGCAAAGCCGCAACCTCGGTGTTGGCGTCGGTAGATTGTTTATTAAGCCCAACCGCAGGTCGGCCCTATAGCATCGACGCCGTAAACGCCGACCCCATTAAGTTAAATAGCAATCTTGGCTACTACACCAATTACATGAACCTCTTCGATCTGGCGGGGGTGGCAGTGCCGACCGGTTTCACGGCGAGCGGTTTCCCCTTTGGTGTAACCCTAATTGGCGAGGCCTTTACCGATCGCCGTCTGCTGTCGATTGCCAATCGCATACAGCAGTATTTCCAATTGCCGCTGGGCAAAGATCAGGGCGCCTTCCAGCCGACTGCGGCGAGCCCTGTTGCTAACCAGCAGCGCATAGCCGTGGCAGTGTGCGGCGCTCACTTACAAGGTCAGCCACTAAATTGGCAGCTCACCGAGCGCGGTGGCTACCTGCTTGAAAAAACCACCTCGGCGCCAAATTACAAACTCTATGCGCTGGCTGGTGGCCCGCCATTTAGGCCAGGTATGGTGGTGGCGCCAGCGGGTGAAGGCCAAGCAATTGAAGTAGAAGTGTGGTCGCTACCCGCCAGCGAATTCGGCAGCTTTGTCGCGGGCATTCCTGCACCCTTGGGAATTGGTAAGGTCGCGCTGACAGATGGTAGTCAAGTGAGTGGGTTTATCTGCGAAGCCTCTGGCTTGGCGGGCGCAGAAGACATTAGCCATTTCGGCGCTTGGCGAGCATATTTGGCATCAAAATAGATCGCAATTATTTTTGAATCTACTATCCGCCTGCTATGTAGGCGGGTAGCCACACTAACTGCCACACCTCACACATCCTCTCACCCAAACTATTATTTTGAATTTTCTAGGTCGTCTCTCAGAGCGTCACGCGCTGCTATTCTGAACGCAACCCCCCCGTCATTCTGAACTTGATTCAGAATCCAATGCCACTAAACCAACAAACCAACAAACCAACAAACCAACAAACCAACAAACACCACCTTACTCGTATACCCCCTGATTCTGCGTCATTATGGCACCACGCGTCGTCATTCTGAACGCACCCCCCGTCATTCTGAACTTGATTCAGAATCCAATGCCACTAAACCAACAAACACCACCTTGCTCGTATAACCCCTGATTCTGCGTCATTATGAGCGGTGAACAGTAGAGCCATTCCCATTAACATCGCGGCGCGCTATTTAAGGCATTGAAATTTATATAAAACGGGATATGATCAGGGAACAGGGATGTTTCACAGAAATAAAGGGAATTGGTCTCCGTTTATCCGGCGCGTGTTTTTGACGATGCCACTATCCCACTGAATCCCCTGAGTTTTATAAATCGATGCTGAAGCCCATTTTTAGATAAGGGGGCCAAAGTGATATAAGGCGCGAGTCGTTATAACAAAACTGTTACGTGTCACAAGGAAATGATGTTCAGTACATATTTTGAAGAATGGGAAGTGAAGCCCGAATACAAAAAGGAGTTCGTCTCTCTTTGGTCCAACTGGCTTGGAAAAGAAAATATTCACAAGCTTGACGAAGTTACTGAAGATGATTGGGCGCACTTCAATAAATGGATTAAGCATCTGGCTCAAGATTTCACTATTGAGCTAGTGGACTGTGAAAAGCAGTCAATTACTAGGGTGGCTGATGTAGAATCAGTTTTATCAAGCTACGAAGTAAGTATGAACAAGGACTCTTCCTTATTCACAAAATTAGTTTTACCTGAATTAGGCTGTGTAATTAGCGAAGAATGGGATTACACATATATTATCTGGCATAAAAACAATGGAGCTGTGGAAGCTCTTTCATCCTATATTACAAAAAACGGATTGGAGCACTTCCATGACTAAAAGACGTAACAAGGCCAGCAAATCTGACCTCCGCAAGCTGTCTTCTTTTTTGCAAACAAACGCAAAAAACCAGCCATCTTACTCCGGCAGTTTCTGGCAGCGTTAGGCAAAGGTAAAACATGAGCGACTGGGACTTTCTCCACGATATGAATAATGAAGGCTATAGCCCGGAGCAAATAGCGGATGCGGCTGCCTGCGGATATAACCCTTGGGAGCAATTCGTTGAAGATGAAGGGGGCTGGGATTCTGACAATGAGCCAAAGAACCCCTCGACTCTTGAGCTTTGGGAGTTACTAGATGAATTGGTTGAAACCGCCCGAAATTACGTCGAAGTAACGGGGCGGCATCTGCCAGTTTTTGGAGAACTTGGCGAGCTTTACGGAGAAGCTAAGTATGGTATCAAAAGGCATAAGCCGTTTACACAAGGTTCCGATGGAAAATTGGGTAACGACTTCGTCGAAATAAAAACGATTAGTCCACTTAAGTCCAACAATACCGTGCAAGTAAAGCGTGCTGGCAATTTCAGCAAACTTCTTATCGTGAAGATCAGCGAAGATTTCGAGTTCAAAGCAAAAATGGTTGATCGAAAGAGCCTGAAAAAAGGCTCAGGCAAGCACATTAAAACCAACTGGAGTGAATGAAATTGCCTAACAAGAAAATTATGTCGCCTGCAAAAAACGCAGGCTCGGACTCGCGTTCCGCTCCGCTACACGCGAGCCGCATATTTAGGCGTTATGTGTAAATAGCATGGATTTCACTAAAGTAGATAATTCATTTAATGCATGGGCTAGCTCATCCGATATATTCATTCAGCGAGAATATAAAGGTGAGGATGTTAGGTCGGCAGATATCTTAGATATTAACGAGAAAAAGTGGCAGCTTTGGCTTGTGCCCGTAAACGATGAAAATGCGTGCGTAATCCACTACTGGGATTATAAAAAGATAAGTAAGCACGCTAAGGTGGCGACATCGGAACTACTTTCAGAACTGTCTAAAATTGAGGCGATAATCCGTGCAGGTGAACTCACATAACAAGGCCAGCCACACGACTGGTTTTTCTCGCTTCGCTCAAAAAACCAGCGAGTGCTGGCGACGTTATGTGCTTAAGTGAGTGCTGAGTAGATGGAAACAATAATTGGAACGGTCTTGGGGGCACTCATTGCTGGTGGCGCTATGCTTCTAAATGCAATTATTTCCTCAAAAAATGAACGTGATCGACAAAATCAGGCTGACGCTAGGCGACTTCTTGAAAAAGAGCTAAATGATCTTTCAATGCTCTACGAAGATGTTCTTCATATAAGTGACCGCCTTATTCGTAACAAGGGGCGAGACACTGAGGATCAACTAGAGAAATTCTACAAGCTAGAAATTAAGCTCAGGCTTCATTCAACAGAAGAAATTCGGAAAGTCTTTAAAGAAGTAAGAAGTTCAATATCTCTCATGGTGGGTGAGTTGCCTCCACCACCAGAAGAGTTTATTCCAAAATTTGAAGAAGACCATGAAAAGAAGTGGCGACTTCAGAAGAGGAAAGAATGGGAGGTTGAGCGTGATAAAAAAGCAGGTGAGCACATGCCTGAATGTTGGAAAAAGCACTCAGAACTAGCGGTTCTCCTCAAGGAAGATTTGTCTAGCAAAAAGGTGAAAGGTGAAAGGTGAAAGAGCGTAAGCACATAACAAGTTGCTCAAGATCACTTCGGCCGCAAAAGACGCGGCCTACGCGGGACAACCTAAACTACGTTTCGATTGTTCCTTAGCAAAGCGTTGTACCGCAATGGTACCCAGACACCCCAAGGAAAAAATCCAATGAAAATCTTCACGATGTTCTTAGTCCCGATGATAGTGTTGACCTTGGCGTCATGTGCAAGTCTGATAGGCGCACCAAGTCATTTAGAGTCTGTACCTGATGGGCAGATACAAAACACCGCGAAAGAAAGAGTTTTGTTTATCGCGGACAACCAAGAGCACATGCTTCTCGGCAAGCCTCTCCGCTCAATGAGTTGGTTAACAGAAAACACCGTAACCTCCGTTGCTATTCGTTCTCCGCTTGCGAACATTGGCGGATTAAATCTATTTCGATCTGAGTTGAAATTTGGCGCATCACAAGATTCAACTTTAACTGTTCACCTTGGAGATGCTTCAGATATTTCGTGCCCCGACGAACTTACAAAGACTTTTGACACACTTGATCAAAATGCGCCGGGGCAGTGGTTTATAGCAATGGGAAATCATGATGGCTTATTGGCAGGTACATATTCAAACTATCAACCACAACACAATTTTGAGAATAGATCGAGCATACATGTAACTCCTCCCATTGAAGGCTTGAAATCTGTTACACGAGCATGGGTTAACGCATGCATATCACCAGAAAATTATGCAGACCCTGAGAGAGCAAATATTCTTACTAAGGGTGACGCAATCAGGTTATATACTAACCGGTTAAAATCTCGCGCGGGGGCAGTAGTTACTGCGCTCCCGAGTGAGGTGATAGCGTTTAGAAATACAACAAGCGAAGTGACGTGCTCAGTCGAAAAAATCTCGCTTCCAACCGAAAAGTTTGAATCCATTTCCAGAATCTGCCCAAGAACACAAGTTTCCGGAAAGAGTACTTGGGTTGGCCCATACGCCAGCTTCATAATTCAGAAAATCGAGCTTGGTAAAACCCGCTTAGTTCTCATAGATACATCTTACTATGAGAGTCCTACCTTGAAAAACGTAGGATTAAAGGGCTCTCTTTCAGCCGCACAAAGAAATAGACAAGAATTTCTATTTGGTGGCGTAGATCGAGGGGCGGTGATCTCTGCCGGACACCACCCATTTAAGGACTTGCCGGAAAAAGATCAAGAGTGGTTGGCTCAGCACTCCACACGTTACGTATCTGGTCACGCACACACTTCTGCAGAATTAATTTCCCATAACTTTAGAGGCCTTAGTGTTTCAGAGTTGAACATTGGCTCAGCTCTCGACTATCCCCCGCAAATTGTGCTGATGGACGTTGGAGATGACCGCAGTTCATTCCGCGTTGCAGGCGCAAATATCGAAGAAACTAATTGGCCAGCATTTTTAGAAGTTTGTGAATCAAATAGATCTGACTGGCGCCTTGACGAAAAGAATTATACTGAGTACACACGTGGCAGCTACATCTCTAACATTATCCGCTCTCTGGAAGCCGCATCAAACGCGGCCCCGGTAAAACTTTCTACTAAAGTGCCTGATGGAACTTCGGTTGCAGACTGGTCAAAGCTAAATCATATTCTCAATGAAATTCAGAATTCATCTGATCCGTACTGGGCATGCCAAGCCTATTACGCATCGGAAGCCACATCTTATGAGAGAGGATGGGTTGAGAAACTAGGGGCCTTCTTTTCGTATCGAAGTCCGAAGGGAGAAAATGCTGCTGGTTCTCGGCTTGCCTTCTGAGGCGTCGTATAAAATTGCGGTATAACAATGCCTTGCAGCCGACCCACTTTCCGCTACTTCCCTTCGGTCATTCGTTCCAAGCGGGCGGATGAAGGCGGGCGTTAGGATTTAGGTACATCAAGGAGAGAAGTAGTGCCAAAAAGATGCTTTAGAGAACCAATACCCGAGATTTATGATTCCGCAAGGTATTTAGATGCGGCAGTCTCAGCTCATTTGAATGGATACACCAAATTGGCAGAAGAACTCTTCAATTTGGCAAATAACCCAGTTGTGTGGGAATGGACAGATTCGATCTGGGGTAAAGCTAGTAAGTATGTTGTCATAAATAAAAATCCAAAACTTCATACTGCGGAAAAAGAAAAAGTTCGGATGCCAAATAAAGCCCAAATGGAGGAGCTGAGAGCTAGAGATGGCTATCACTGTAGATTTTGCGGTATGCCGGTTATTCGAGCTGAAGTTAGAAAGTATTTTAAGGAAATATACCCTGAAGCAGTTGGTTGGGAACGTACGAATAAGTCTCAGCATGCGGCCTTTCAATGTATGTGGCTACAGTATGACCACGTTGTTCCTCACTCAAGCGGCGGAACAAACGATCTGGATAACGTAGTTATCACATGCGCCGCTTGCAACTATGGCAAATGGAATTACACGCTCGAAGAACTGGATTTGTATGATCCTAGAGACTTTCCCCCAGTTGGTTCAACTTGGGATGGTTTGGAAAGAGTTTTTGAATCCTAACAAGTACGAGCAGTATGCCGCTGAAAAGCGCGGCGGGACAGTCAAAGCTCCGCACCTTTTTATGCAAACGCTCCGCTTATTTTGGCACAAAAATGTGCTCCACTTTGTCTGTCCCTGTCGTGGGCGTTAGATGGTAATTGGAGGTCATATGAAATCTTTATATAGCAGTGCTTTATTAATTATTATGTTTGCGCCTTTTATTTCGTTGGCGCAAGTTCCTGAAATTGCCGACCCAAACTTGAATGATATTGCTATAGTTCAACCGCATCAGCAATATGGGGCAGTGATCATATATAACCCCAATACCTGCTTCCAAATTGGAGCTGCATGTGGTTTTTTTCGTGCACATGAATATGGTCATGTAACACTGGGTCATCAATTTATGCATCCAGGTGCTTATCCTGCTCAAAGAGAAGCACAAGCAGATGAATGGGCTGCAGCGAATGCGCACCCTCAAGAAATACTATCTGCTTACTACTTATTTTTAAATGGTGGCAGTAGCCCAAATTGGCAGGTGTATGGCCATCCTCAGCAGCGTGCTGCAAGATTGCGTCAATATGCAATTAGTTATGGCAGATGGATTGGACCATAAAAGTCATCTGACAAGGCGCTCAAATGGATACAAAAAGCCTGTGAATTTTCGGTCCATTTAGCTTGGCGCTATACGTAATCAAGTAAAAGCTCAAACTGATTAAGGTGCAGCTTTCCAATGTTATTTATAGCTACATGGCGTCTGTCACGGATGCACCTGTCGCCGAGGGTAAAATGAGAAATTTCCTTGGCGCAGGCACGGCAAAGGTGTAGCGTCTACGAACTTAATTTACAAAGTAGGTGCGATATGAATGCACTAGAGTCTGTGGTGGCGCGCTGCCCGTATTGCGGTGAGCGCGTGGAGTTGCTGGTGGATACCTCTGAGGGGGAGCAGCAATATACCGAAGATTGTGAGGTGTGCTGCCGGCCAATGGTGGTGAGTGTGGCCATTGATGAAGACGAGTTACCGCGAGTGCAGGTGTTTAGTGAAAATGACGCTTTTTAAACGCAGTGCAAATCCTAAAAATTAGTCTGTCGTCACCTTATTGTCACAGGCCTTGATTTAAATGGTGGATTGCTCGGTATGCGCTGTATTGGATAGCGCAGGCGCAGTTTTTTCATCTAAGGTTTGTTATGTCTGCACTGGCGCAATTGCCAACTCTTGTTATATCTCTGGAGCCCGACACTGCCGACGTTCGTGACTTGCTGCGTAAATTGGCGGCTTTGGGTTTTAAGCCCCAGTTATTTGCGGCCGTTGATGGCCGCTCTGCAATGCCGGTATTACGCGCTGGGGAGTCTGTTGATCAAGCGAGTTCTTTATTGCGCCGGCGGGCGATTTTGTCGAATGCCGAGGTGGGGTGTTTTCTGTCGCACGCTCGAGCGATTCGCGAGGCCTACGCCAAGGGCGCGCAACATTTGCTGTTGTTAGAAGACGATGTTGAAATTCGCGACGGACTGGCCGAGGTGGCAGAAGCCATTTTGGCGCTGCCTGCCGAGGCAGAGATGGTACGCTTGATGGGCTTAAAGCGCCGTCGCCGCAAGGTGGTGGCGAGTATTGCTGAGCGCTGGCAGTTGGTTAGGCCCTTGCGCGGCTGGTGTGGCACCCAGGGCTATATTATTAACCGCAGCGGTATGGAAAAATTTATTCGTCACGCCAGTTGCATGAGCCAGCCGATTGATGGTTTTTATGATTGTTACTGGGAAACCGGCATCCGCTGCTACGGCATTGAGCCCCATGTTATCGCCGAGCGCCAGCGACCGTCGTCGATCGCCAAACCCTGGGGAAGTATGAAACCGTCACGGAAAACGGTGCTGCGCTGGCATGTTTTTAAACTGGCACGCGGCTTAATTATGCGCCGCTACCGGCTGCGTTATTTGCGCGAGTTTTATCCTAATCAACTGCCCGACCCAAGTATTAAATTCGCGCGCTCTAATCCCTGATTTTAATTGGCCGTTTTAGCGCTGGGCTATGTTAATTGCTCGCGCAGCCCAGCAAGAATTTCGTATGAGCGCAGGCGAGCGGGGTGGGAGTAAATTTGCGAGGTAATCATTAGCTCGTCGGCTTGGGTTAGGGCAATAAATTCCTGCATTTTTCTGACCACGGTGTCGGGGCTGCCAATGGCGCTGCACGACATAACCTGTTGCAGCAGCATTTGCTCGCTAGGGCCTAGCGTTTGCAGATAGTTGTCGACCGGCGGCTGAAGTTTGCCGGGGTTGCCTTTGCGCAAATTAACAAAGGTGTGCTGCATAGAGCTAGATAAATACTCACCTTGGGCGTCACTGTCGGCGGCAAATACATTGTAACCAAGCATCACATAGGGCTTGTCTAATTGGGCGGAAGGTCGGAAGCGTTGGCGGTAGAGTTTAATGGCGTCGAGCATTTGCCCAGGTGCAAAGTGGGAGGCAAAGGCATAGGGCAGGCCCAGCGAGGCGGCGAGCTGAGCGCCGAATAAACTCGAGCCCAAGATCCAGATCGGTACGTTCAGGCCGCTGCCGGGAAAAGCGTGGATACGCTGGCTAGGTTGGGGTTCACCAAAGTAGTTCATCAGTTCCACAACATCTTGGGGGAACTGGTCGACGTCGGCATCGAGGTTGCGGCGCAGGGCGTAGGCAGTGGCTTGGTCGCTGCCGGGGGCGCGGCCCAGTCCTAGGTCTATGCGGCCGGGGAATAGTGCCTCTAAGGTGCCAAATTGCTCGGCAATAACTAAGGGGGAGTGATTGGGCAGCATAACGCCGCCAGCGCCTACGCGAATGGTTTTGGTTCCCGCAGCAACATGGCCAATAACCACCGCGGTGGCGGCGCTGGCGATACCGCTCATATTGTGGTGTTCGGCCAACCAGTAGCGGTTATAGCCCCACTGTTCGACGTGCTGCGCGAGGTCTAGCGTGTTGCGCAGGGAGTCGCCGGCGCAGCCTTCGGCAGTGATGGGCGATAGGTCGAGCACGGAGAGCTTAGTCATGGGATATCCTGTGGGGGCGATCTATAAAGAGTTGGGGCGCAGCCCAGAGATTTCAATAGCGTTAGCATGCGGTGGCGTTCACTGATGGGCTAGTCAATATTGGCCAAATTGGCTGGGCTAGGCTATATAAAGTGATCTTGCTGGGAATTGCGCTTGGCTGAAAATAGACAGATGTATGCTAGTGCAATGAGCAAAAAATGGCTTCGGGGACGCAATGGGCATGCTAAAGCCTGCAATTGGAATGTTAATACTATACATCGCTGTTGCGGCGCCGCATGCCTTGGCGGCAGAGCCGCTGCTGGATCTTGGCGATGAGCTGCAAGCCGTGGTTGGTTTGGGCGATGTACTGGCAGACAGCGTGTCGAGTTTATTGGCGGGCAATCCTGCGTCGCTGCAAACCCAAGCTGTCGAAAATGCTTTTGCCACAGTGCTGGGCGACACTCTTGGCACTGTTGATATGGTTTTTGACGAGCTTGGCGGTATTCCTAATTTATTTGGTTTTAGCTTTACCGTTGGCGAGTTTGAAGCGAATGGGGTGAAAACCAGCTATGTGACTCTGCCGTTGTCGTATACCTTTCGCTCCCAACAAATTTTGGGGCGGCAATGGATTGTTAGTGTGCCGCTTTCGCAAGGGGAGGTAGATGGGGCTAAAACGTATTCAATCCAACCCGGCTTAGCCCTGCGCTTACCCATTACGGCTAATTGGGCTGTTACGCCGGGTTTTAATGTGGGTTATGTTAAATCCGATGATTTAGATCAGGAGGCTGAACAGGCGGGGGTGTCGGTGTCTAGCGCATACCGTATTCCGCTGGGAACAACGAATAACTCGATTTATATCGGTAATCTAATTGGGTATTACAAAACCCTAAAAGTGAAGCTGGCCGGTGAGGAGTTTGATCCAAATATTGCCAATACGGTGCTTAGAAATGGGCTTTTGTATTCGATGCCACTTGCGATAGCCGATGATCTGCTCAGCGTTGAAGTAAGTTTTGTGAATACAATATTTAAAGGCACAGAAACTTATACCCGCAGCCAAAATGAGCTGGCGGTGAGCGTTGGTAGCACTCGCCGCCACATGGCGCAGTTGAGCTTTTTACGCTTGGGTGTGGGCGTGGTTCAGGCTGAGGATATTCGCGGTGTGCGCTTAAACTTTGGTTACTATTTTTAGGGTGTGGCCTAAGGCGTGAGCTGCGAATTTAATAACATCCGCCACAGTTCCGCTGATTTGGCACGGCTGTCGCCCCGCTTGGTTATATAGCGAACGTGCTGTTCACTATTGCTTGGCGACAATTCAATTCCCCATAGCGGTTCAATTTCATTGGGCAGTAGCGAGTAGCGCAAATCAATAACCTGCAGAGAATTGTCGCTCGCCAGCGCAATATAATCTTGGGAAAACCAGCGGAAACGCTCAAGATCCAGCGCTTGCTGGGAGCCGGCTTGCAGCCAGGGTAAATCGCGCTGGATGTTCAGCGGTGCAACTGCAGTGCCGGCGATCACGGTTGGCTCCACTCCCACCCTAATAGCATCCACATAAAAGTAGTCTGGGGTGCGATAAATCACCTTCCACAGCAGTAAATTAGCAAATGACGGCTTCGCGCTCAGGCTAATAATTTGATGCTGCCGACTTGCCGCTAATTGGTGTGCGACATGCTCTGCGCGGCCGCGCTGCCACCAGCCCAGCGCGGGGTATGCGACCACCCACGCTAAGGCAAAGCGCGCTAGCCAGCGGCGTTGTGGCGACAGGCTAAGGGCGAGCAGCAGCGCAATGGGCAGGGTGTAGAACGGGTCGATAATTGAAATAACATTCCACGCCACTCTCTCATTGCTAAACGGCCAGTACAGCTGAGTGCCGTAAGTAGTGCAGGCATCGAGCAGGGCGTGGGTGGCGTAGCCGAGGGTGCAAAATAAAATACTCTGCCAGCGGCTAATGCCTTTGCGACTGGCAAACAGGGCGTGCAAGACCAGGCCGCAGAGCAGGCCGCCAAAGGGAATGAAAATAAGAGAATGAGTGAACTGGCGATGAAACTCTAAAAACAGCAGTGGGTCGCTGGTAGAGCGAATCAACACATCTAAGTCGGCGGCCATACCGCCCAGAAAGCCAAGACCCAGTGCCGTGCCACGGGGCGCTTTGCCCATTCGGCTATTGGCGACAGCGGTTGCACCGAGCAGGCCTTGGGTGAGTGGATCCATATTGCCTTGTTAGTGGTTAAGCCGGTTCTTGGTCTTTGCAGTTTAATACGGTCATTAAGCTGTCGAGGTGGCGAATAACTTCCAAGCCACTATTGGTGAGATAGCCGCCGTCAGCCTGGGTGATGAGTTCTTTAGAAAACAGCCGCTTGGTGGCCGCAATGGTCGCTGGGTCGGCGGTGTGGTGGACTTTAATGCCTTCGAGTGCAGAGGCGGGGTTGAATTGAGTTAATACGCGAATTTCGTCAAGAATGTCTTTCGATAGCGGCATATCTGCAACCTTATATTGTTATGAATTGAGGATGTTGCCAGCCAACAGTGCGTTAGCGTTTGTTCGCTACTGTAGCGCGTATTGCGTCATGCTGCCAAAGGCAATTTTGCTGGATTGGATATTCATTGGTTTAGGTAACAGCTCTGTTACTATTCGCAAGAAAATAAAAAGGGGAACCAGTGAATGTTTAAAGAGTACGATGAATACGATGCCCTTGGTTTAGGCGAGTTAATCAGCCGCGGGGAGCTGAGCCCAAAGGAGTTACTCGATGCGGCTTTGGCCGTTGCCAATGAGCGTAACCCAGCAATAAATGCCCTCATCCATCGCTTTGACGAGCGCGCCTATCGGCATATTGAACAGGGGCTGCCGGATGGCCCGTTTAAAGGTGTGCCCTTTGTTTTAAAAGATTTGCTTGCGTGCTTTGCCGGCGAGCCTCTGCGCATGGGCAGTCGCGGTATATGCGTTACACCAGACTACGACAGTGAACTGGTGCGGCGCTACAAAGCCAGTGGTGTGAATATTTTTGCCAAAACCAATACTCCTGAGTTTGGCCTGATTATCACCACTGAGCCTAAATCCTTTGGCCCTACGCACAATCCCCATAAACACGGCTACAGCACGGGCGGCTCCTCGGGCGGCAGTGCGGCGGCGGTAGCGGCGGGTATTGTGCCAATGGCCCACGGTGGTGACGGGGGTGGCTCAATTCGTTTTCCCTCCTCGTGGTGTGGCGTGTTTGGCTTAAAACCATCACGCGGTCGCAACCCCCTAGGGCCAGACAATGGTGAGGACTGGCAGGGCGCGGTGGCCGAGCATGTGCTCACTCGCAGTGTGCGCGACAGCGCGGCAATGTTGGATTGCAGCGGCGGCCATGAAATAGGTGCGCCTTATAATATCGCCCCGCCGAACAATAGCTTTTTGGCGGCCACACAGCGTGACGCCCCGCCGTTACGGATTGCCCTAAGCCGCAAACCCTTGGTTAATACTGTGGTAGATGCAGAAGTGCTGGCGGCGTTGGATAACACTGCGCTGGCGCTGGAAAAGCTTGGTCATCATGTCGAGGAGGCCGAGCCAGAAATTAATATTGAGCAATTTTGGCGAGACTTCTTTGTGGTGGTCTGCGCCGAGGTAGCGAGTATGGTCGAGCGCTATCGTTGCGAGTACGGCGCCGCCTGTGTTGCTAAGTTTGAACCGGCGACCAAAAATATGGCGATGTTGGGCCGCTCCTTTAGCGCTGCCGACGTGGTGAGCGCCAAGCGTGGCTGGCACGATGTGCAGCTGGCGATGGGGCGCTTATTGGTAAATTTTGATGTGATGCTCTGTCCCACTGTGCCCACGCCGGCAGAGCCTCACGGCGTACTTCCCAATACCCAGTTTGAAGAGTTGCTGATGCTGGCTAGCCATCGCATAAATATCGGTAAACTGCTGTTTAACACTGGCTTAGTCGAGCAAATGGCCGGGCCGATATTGGCGAAAATGGCATTTACTATTATGGGCAACGTCACCGGTTTACCGGCTATGTCGGTGCCTTTGCATCTTAGCAGTAGCGGCCTGCCGATTGGCATGCAGTTTACTGGCCGCATGGGCAATGAGGAAACCTTGTTCAATTTGGCGGCGCAGCTAGAGCGAGAGCTTGGCTTTACCTGTTAAATTGCAAAGCCAAAATGCAAAGCCCCGCAGGATATGCGGGGCTGTCGGAAGGTTTTAAATAAATGCTATTCGGGGTGCTCTTCTAGCTCGTCATTAGGCCGGTTGGAAACCGCCGGTGTAGAGCTGCTGCCGGTATTGCTGTGGTCACCAGGTACATTTTCTTTTGGCGGCTCGTCGACTAACTGCGAGGCATTTTTGGCATTGTCTTTAATTGCCTTGCGCACCGCGGCATCTACCGTTGCTGGGTCATTGCTGGTTTTTGCTGCTTTTTGCGCCGCTTCTCTGGCCACTTCTTTCATGTTTTCAGCCACTGGTTCTAGCGCTTCGGCAACCACGCTGTCGGCGACTTTGTCGGCGGTGACTTCTTTCACATTGGCGGCAATACCGACGTGGTAGGCGGCAAAGCCGGGCATAACCATTTGATTTAGCGCCAAGCCAATAATTTGACCGTCTACATTGGAGCGAATTACTGAACTGCGATTGGTGATGGGGTCGGTAACCGAGCCAAGAATATCGCCTTTTTTCACGGTGTGACCGAGCTTGGCTTCCGTTAAGAAAACGCCGCTTTGGTCTGCGCGCAGCCAGGTCGATTTATAAAATACGTTTTGCTTGGGCGCACGCAGAGGCTTTTGGTCAATCATCTTGAGGTGATGCATCACCGCTTTAATGCCGTTAACGCTTTGTTTTACTTCTTTTAGCTGTAGGCGAAGAGGTTCGCCAGCTTCTAAAGTGACGGCCGGAATGCCCGCATCTACCGCTGCGCGGCGCAGGGTGCCGGGCGCGCCGCCACCGTCAAGTACCGTTACATCGTGGAACATGCGGCTAAACTGCAGCACGCTTTCTTTGCCCAAATTACCGCGCAGCTGGGTGAGGTTGGTGCGGTGGAAAGAGCCGGTGTGAATGTCGATTAGGCGGTCGCAGTGCGAAATGACTTCATTAAAAAAACTGTAGGCAATACGGCCCGCAGAGCTGCCCTTGGGGTCGCCAGGGAAGTAGCGGTTTAGGTCGCGGCGGTCCGGTAAATAGCGTGAGGTGCGGCGAAAGCCATGCATATTTACAATCGGTACGCCAATCACCACGCCGTTGAGTTTGTCGCTCTCTAGGCTGAACATAACTCTGCGAATGGTTTCTACGCCATTGAGTTCGTCGCCGTGTACGGCGGCGGTTAGGCAAAGTGTTGGGCCGGGCTTGGTGCCGGCGGCGACCAAAATAGGGGTTGGCATGGCCAAGCCTGCTACGGCTTGACCGGCGGTCCAGTACAGACGCTCAAAGCTGCCGCGCAGCACATCCTGGCCGAGCAGGGTTAAAGCGACTTCGGTGTTGCCAGCGGCACTGCCATTTTTGTCAAAGTCGATGTTGAGTGCCGCGTTGCGGCGCCGGCTTGGGGTGAACGTGGGGTCGGCATCGACAGTGCTTGACTCATCAAGCGACGCGGGGCTTTGCTCATTGGCCATGGCTGGGTTAATTAAACACAACAGGCTGAGCGCTAGGCTAAAAACGAAAGTGCTTCGCATAATAATGCGGCTTGCTCCCTTGAGTATTCGCATCGGCCAGTGGGCGACGACGCAGTATTTGGACAATAAGTTGAATTGGGCCAAATTGTATACAAATTCACCAATAGAAACGCTCTAAACTTGGCAATTGCCCCAAATTCTATTTAGCTTGCTGGGGCTTTGACGGTATACGATGGCGAAGTTCAGTTCTGCGGGCTGGCATTTTTGCCAATCACCGCGACTGTTAAAGGCTTTTTTGCGTAAAATCAGCGTCTTTGGCGATAAAAGAGCCAAGAAGTCTGGGGCGCGTCCGACTATAATTGCTGACAGAGTTTGGCAGCACCAGCATTGTTGCCCCGATAACGATAAATTAGGAGTTTGTCATGGCCAAAGATCGCCTGATTATTTTTGATACTACCCTGCGCGATGGCGAGCAGAGCCCCGGCGCGTCCATGACTCGCGATGAAAAAGTTCGTATCGCTAAAATGCTCGAGAAAATGGGCGTGGATGTTATCGAAGCCGGCTTTGCGATTGCCAGCGTTGGCGACTTTGAGTCGGTGCGGGCCGTGGCAGAAGCGGTGAAAGACAGCACGGTGTGCAGTTTGGCCAGAACTGGCGCCGAAGATATAGACCGCGCTGCCGAGGCACTTAAGCCCGCCGCCGCTGGCCGTATTCACACTTTTATAGCGACCTCGCCTATACACATGGAATACAAGTTGCGCATGGCTCCAGACAATGTGCTGGATCGCGCGGTGGCGGCGGTTAAGCACGCTCGTAATTTAGTCGGCGACGTTGAGTTCTCCTGCGAAGATGCCTCGCGGTCTGAATACGACTTTATGTGCCGTATTATCGAGCAGGTTATTAAAGCTGGTGCCCGCACTATTAATTTGCCCGATACCGTAGGTTACGGTGAGCCAGGTGAATATGGCGCGATGGTCGCGCGGATTATGAATGGTGTGCCCAATGCCGATCAGGCGATTTTCTCTGTTCACTGTCATAATGACCTCGGTCTTGCGGTGGCCAATTCTCTGTCGGCGGTGATGAACGGCGCGCGGCAGGTAGAGTGTACGATTAATGGCTTGGGCGAGCGGGCGGGTAATGCCTCGCTGGAAGAGCTGGTAATGGCCATTCGCACCCGCAGTGATATCTTTCCTGTGGAAGTTAGTGTCGATACCACCCAAATAGTGCCGACCTCACGCTTGGTGTCTTCTATTACTGGTTTTCCGGTACAGCCCAATAAAGCCATTGTTGGTGCCAACGCCTTTGCGCATGAGTCGGGTATTCATCAAGACGGCGTGCTGAAATACCGTGAAACATACGAAATTATGCGCGCCGAAGATGTCGGCTGGAACGCCAATAAATTGGTGTTGGGCAAACACTCTGGCCGTGCGGCATTTAAGGCGCGTCTGGCTGATTTGGGTATTACCCTCGCTCACCAAGCCGCAGTCGATTTGGCCTTCACCCGTTTTAAAGAGCTAGCTGATAAAAAGCATGAAATCTTTGATGAAGATTTACAGGCATTAATGAGCGATGTTCAGCCTAGTGAGCGCAATAACCGCTACAGCTATGTGGCAATGGAAGCGGTGTCGCGCAGCGGCTTTAAGCCTCGAGCCGATGTTCAATTGCTTGTTGACGGTGAGGCCAAGCAGGCTGCCGCCGAAGGCGATGGTCCAGTCGACGCGGCATTTAAAGCGGTGGAACAATTGCTTAATAGCGGCGCCAATTTACTGCTTTACTCTGTAAATGCCATTACCAAAGGCACCGACTCTCAGGGCGAAGTACAGGTGCGCTTAGAAAAAAATGGCAGCATTGTGAATGGCAATGGCGCTGACACCGATATTATTGTGGCCTCCGTAAAAGCCTATCTGGACGCGCTGAATTTGTTAGACGCTGGGGTGCAAAAAGCACATCCTCAGCACGAGGGCGTATAAGGTGAACGAAGCGCTGCGCTTGGATTATCTCCATGCGATGGGTGTGGACAGTTATGTGCCGCGCTTTGAATTAGACGGCGCCGCGCCGTCGCCGCTCTGCGACTTGAGTGTCGTGCTCGCCGATGTGGCTGTTAATGCTCCAAGCAATAATTACGACGACGAAGCGACGCGTGATGAGCGCGTCGCCGAGGCAGGGCACTTTGACAGCGATGCCGAATACCAGCAGATGGCTGAGGCGGCTGAGCGCAAAGATCGCGAGGCGCCAAGCGCCCCCCTCAGTGCGGGCTCGCGGATCGCGTCAACAATGCAGGAGCTGGGCTTCGCGAGTCCTGTACCGGCCGGCCATAACCCCGCAGCAGAGCAAATTGCTGGGGAGGGCGCGCAAGGGCTTGCGGCCAACCCCGAGTTTAGCGTGGAGTTGGTGGCCACTGGGATCGGCTTATTAATGATCGTCGACACCACCGCTGGGCCGCCGAGTCCGGCAGAAAAACGTCTAATGGCCAATATTGCGGTGGCGGTAAGCCGTCATCACAAGCTCGCCAAGGCGCCGGAATTTGCTACGTCGCGTTTTAAATGGCCGGTATTAAAAACGCCGGGCCTATCATTGGGCCGCGACGCCGCGAAAGAGGCGCTGCAAGCGAATATCATGGCGCAGGCCGAGCGCCAGCACGCTCACTGCGCTATTTTGTTTGGCAGTAGCTTGCAGCCATTTATCGACGTGGCAATTTTGCAGCAAGCGGGAGTGCAACTACTCTATGCGGCTGAACCAGCGGCAATGCTCAGCGATGGCAGCTTAAAAGCCCCGTTGTGGCAGAATTTACGCAAGGTGTTATTCACTTCATGAAGCGCGTCGCCATGCTCGGCATTAAGCACCTAGAACAATGCCTAATACTCGAAACTCGTTCAGATCCTCATCCTTGGGGGCGGGATAATTGGTTGCGCAGTTTGCGCGACGACCACTGCTTAGGTTTGTGGGAGGGCACCGAGCTATTGGCCATCAGCTGTTACTGCCTAGTGCTGGACGAGGTTAGTTTGTTAAACATTGTGGTCGATGCCGACAGTCGCGGCCAGGGTGTAGGCCGACGCCTACTGACCGAAGGCTTGGAGTGGATGCAGCAATTTGGTGGCGCGCGCTGTTTACTTGAGGTGCGACTATCCAATACAGTAGCCCGCTCTTTATATAGTGCGCTTGGTTTTGCTGAAGACGGAATTCGCAAGAACTACTATCCCCTTGGCGATGGCTTTGAACATGCGGTTTTAATGTCGGCAGATCTACCATTGGGTGGATAGCGCGCTGCTGTATCGGCCCCCGGGCTTGAGTAACAAATAATATCAATGCAAATTACGCGGGTTATAGCCAATGTCAGACATTGAAATGCAGGAAGTTGAATCCGATTGGTGGTTTATCGGGCTGCCGGAGGAATGGCAGACCGAGCAGGATGAAGACAGTATTTTGATCTTCGACCAAGACGAGCTGGGCTGTATCAGCTTGAGCAGCTTACAGGCCAAACACGGTAAACCGACCACCGCAGACGACGTTCGCGAGCTGATAAAAGAAGTGGGTATGCGCCTTGAAGACGGCAAATCCTGCAAAATCGGCGACGATTACCAAGGCTGGGAGTTTGAAACTGTCGAGGAAGGCGATTATATTCGTGAATGGTTTTTACACGCTGGCGATCATTTGTTACTTATCAGCTACGCCTGCGCAGAAGATGACCGCGATATGGATCGCGCAGCGGTAGACCAAATATTGGACACGCTACGCCTCAAAGACAGTGAACAAGCCTAAGTATTAACCGCTGGCTTTTTTGTATGAAAATTGAACAGAGTCGGCATTTTGGCCGTTTTGGCTGTGATAATCTCAGCTTAATCTTTGTGTTAGAGCCTATTTGGCAAATGGTATTGAAATGACAAGAATAATGATTAGCCTATTTATTGCCCTATTTATCGCGCCGGTAATGGCTGCGGGTAATAACGATGCTCATAATCCTGCCAATTTACAGCTGGCCTCGGTAAGTGCCGTGGTCATGGACGCGAATAGCGGTGAAGTGCTCTATCAGAAATACGCCAATATGGTGAAGCCAATGGCGTCACTGACCAAGGTGATGACCGCGATGGTGGTGTTAGACGCCAAATTGCCATTGAATGAAGCCATCCGTTTTAGCCAAGACGACCGCAAGGCCATCAATTACTATCATTCGCGTATTCGGGTTGACTCAGAGCTAGCTCGTGGCGAAGTGCTGCGTTTGGCGCTAATGTCATCTGAAAATTTGGCGGCAGCGGCTTTGGGGCGCAATTTCCCAGGCGGCCTTCCAGCCTTCGTTGCTAAAATGAACGCGAAGGCCCGCGCTTTGGGTATGAAAAACACCCATTATGTCGATAGCAGTGGCCTGTCGCACGAAAACGTCTCTACCGCTGCGGATTTGGCTAAGTTAGTTGCCGCCGCTGCTAAATATAAAGAGATTACTAATTATTCAACTACCCCAATTTACACCGCCAATTTTAGCCGTCCGCGCTACCGCCTCGATTATGTAAACACCAATCCGCTGGTTCGCTACCAGCGCTGGGACGTAGCCATGAGTAAAACTGGCTACCTAAACGAAGCCGGCCGCTGCTTGGTAATGAAGGCCAATGTCGACGGCAAAGATTTAGTGATTGTGATGCTCGATTCATTTGGGAAAACCAGCCCTATGGGCGACGCTGGTCGTATCAAGCGCTGGTTGGCTTCTGGCAATGGCGGCTCGGTAGCCAGTGCTGCAAAAGAATACCAAAAGCGTAAGATCGCGACGCATTTGGCTAGTCGCGCTACCGCGAGTATTCGCTAAGGCCGCAGTGCTTAACATGCCTTACTAGCTATGCATGCAGTTATGGGCCGCCCCGCGATGTGGGGCGGCTTTTTTTATTTCAGTTTCCCCGTTTCTCAATCTTAAAGGCGGGCTTACACAACAAGGTTAAATGATATGGCAGTGCAATGGACTGAGTCCGCAACCGAGCTAAACGGTAGCGAATGTATTCTCCACCGTGCAGTAATCGCAGCGTCGGCCACCCTAGAAATAAACCAAGTGCTCGCGGAGTGTGTGGAGCGCGCTGCAGCGCTGCTGGACCAGAATGTCGATGACGATTCTCTCTACCTGCTATTCGAATGGGAGGCGGCAACATCGATCTTGACCGCAGTGGTCACCGACGACAGTAAAAGCCGTGACGCCAAGCACCGAGTGCAATGTGATATGTCGGCGATGAACACCGCCATTGCCGAACTCTCGGCGTCCAATCAGTGGCAGTATCAGGGGGAGTCATTTACAGACATTGTTAAACATGGGCTGCGGGACTATCTCACCACCTGTACCGGCTTTATGCGCTTTTCCCTTGTTGCCGCATTCCATAGCGGCTCACGCCAGCAGTCGGAATTACTTTAGCGCAGCCTACTCTCCGTTAACCGCAGGGGGTGCTTGGCGTAAATTTCTGGGTTGCTGCCATCCCGATAGGCAAGTTGGCTCAATTCAGTGTTGACCGCCTAACAATGGGCTAGACTTAGTAGGCTCAAGCTTCTCGGTGTAGTCATGGGTGGGCGGTTAGCGCGCCGGTATTTACCTAGGTGATAATATGCAAAGTCATGGTGAAATCTCCCTAGAGTGGGACGGTCAATTGTTCACAATGTATGCGTATGGCCCCTTTAATGAAGAAGGGGTGCGGGAGGTAATTGCTAGCCTGAAACGCGCCGTACTAAGTGAAAATATCGAGAGCTGGGTAAGGCTTGAGGTCTGGGATATGGACACATTAGGCTCGCCTTTGGTGTTCGATTATGTCAAAGCCTACTATCTTTGGTGTGAGGAACACGGCTGTCGGGCTACTGCTGTGGTTGTTAATAATATTATTCAGCGCAATATTATTGAAAAAGATTTTTTGACTAATATCCGAATTTTTAAAAGTAAGCGTGAGGCTATTGATTGGTTAAAGGACAGTGGCGAGATCTAGAAAAGTCTGGAAATTGCTCCTGTTTGCTTGCCTTCTGATATCTCATTTATTACATGCCCAGTGCCCTACTGGGGTATTGCACTTAATTTTATAAGGATTTTCTATGTCCGAATTTGTGTTTTCGTCAACAGTGGCCCTGGAACGGGAATTAGATGGCAGCGACGAGCGTTTTCATCGCTATTTTTTCTCGGTGTATAACTGTAGCCCCGATGAGGATAATGCGATAAATCAAAATCGTCGGCGTTTGCAGAAAGAGTTTCCCGATAAAGCAGTCGCCGTTGGTAAATACTTTGTATTGTGGGGCGAGGCGGCAGTGAATGCGCTGCGCAGCTATTATAGCGGCCTTGCCGCCAATGAATCATTGGATGATGATTTTCGCGGCTATGCCAATGGCAGATTACAAGCTATTGAACTGCGTCATTTGACCAGCCAAAGCTTGTCAGTCCCTATTGATTTGTCTGAAGGGCAGCTTAGCAAGGATGATTATCTTGATTTTTATACCTGCATTGCGCTTTCTAATGGGCAGATTGTCCTTAAAGATGCCGAGTAATTTCGGGTAGGCGCTACTTTCTCCCTCTTGAGTGTATGTGCTTTTTGGATCAAACAAGCACGTACATCTCTAAGGTGCTATCCGTTCAATTACAGTAGAAATAAAACAAGTGAAAAATGAAGAGGGTAGTTGGGTTATTTGTCCGGATTGTCAGGGCCGCGGAAAACGCAGCAGAAGGATTCGCAAAAAAGTGCGACTGCAGTATTTGCAGCAGTTGGATGAGTTCGAGAGACTGAAAAGGGAGGGGCCTGCGCCAGTTCGGCCTAAGGGCCATTTAGAATCTTGCTTAAATTGTGCTGGTTCTGGTTTGATTCCTGCCGCTGGTGCTATGGAGCTTGACGAAAGCTACCCTCACGTTGCCATTATTGGTGGCGGTATTGGCGGCGTTGCTCTGGCTGTGGCGTGTTTGCACCGCGGTATTCCATTTACGCTTTATGAGCGCGACAGCGGCTTTGATGCTCGCTCCCAAGGTTATGGACTTACTTTGCAGCAAGCGAGTAAGGCGATCGAGGGTTTGGGCATTTTCGGCTTAAAAAAAGGCGTAATTTCGACGCGGCACGTGGTGCATACCACGGCTGGGAAAGTGGTCGCTGAATGGGGTATGCGAAAGTGGGTGCATTCTGGTAGCAAAAAATCGCCCAAGCGTACCAATGTGCATATCGCACGGCAGTCGCTGCGCTTAAGCCTCCTTGAGCAGCTCGGTGGCGGCGACGCTGTGCAGTGGGGCCATCAGTTAGTCGAGTTAAAAGATTGCGGCGGTGCCGGTGTTGATCTTAGATTTCAAGTAAACGGTGAAATAAAGCAGGCCAGAGCGAACCTCGTGGTGGGGGCTGATGGTATTCGAAGTGCGGTGCGTCGCCTGCTGATTGGGGAGGACACCCCTTTACGTTACCTCGGTTGTATTGTGATTTTGGGGATTTGCCCTTTGGCGGATCTTGACGGTATTGAAAGCGATTTGTTGGACTCAGCGACGGTGTTTCAAACCGCCAATGGCAATGAGCGAATCTACATTATGCCTTACGCGGCAGACTCCGTGATGTGGCAACTCAGTTTCCCAATCTCTGAAAACGAAGCCAAGGCTTTAAGTGCCAAAGGTGCTCAAGCACTTAAAGATGAAGCTTGTCGACGAACCCAATGGCACGAGCCTATTCCCCAAATTTTAGCCGCAACTCAGCTCGCACAGGTGTCTGGCTACCCAGTGTATGATCGGGAATTGCTTACGGCAGAGCTATTGGAGAAAGGCGCTAAGGTGACCTTGATTGGTGATGCGGCTCACCCTATGAGTCCTTTCAAAGGCCAGGGGGCGAACCAAGCGCTGCTCGATGCTTTGGCTCTGGCGCGGGGTATTTCAAAGGGCTGTTGGTCTGGATCTCAGTGGCGGGAAGTTGGTGTCAGGGCAAGTGTACTAACTGAATTTGAAGCGGAGATGTTGGCGCGCAGTGCCATCAAAGTAGAAGGCTCTGCAGAAGCAGCAGAATTCCTGCACTCCGATATTGTGCTCTATGAGGGTGACGAGCCGCGTGGGCGAAGTCGAAGTTAGCCGGCCTAACGGCAAGATATCAGCCTATGGCTTTTGTAGTGATTGTCGGTAAAAGCCAATATGTGGGTGTCATAGCATCATTTTAGCTAAACCCCCGACCATCACGTACAATACCGGCTTTATCTCGAGTAGGGCGTATTTCATGGCAATTCAGTGGTATCCGGGGCATATGCACAAGGCCCAGAAGGACATCAGGGAGCTATTGCCCCAGGTTGATTTATTGATCGAGGTGCTGGATGCCCGCATCCCGTATTCCAGTGAAAACCCCGCTATTGAGAAAATTCGCGGCGACAAACCCTGTATCAAAATTCTGAGTAAATCGGATCTTGCCGACCCTGCGGTGACGGCCGCGTGGCAGGTGCATTTAGAGCAGCAGCGCGGGGTAAAGACATTTCCTACCACGACCGATGAGCCCGCTAAAATTAAACAGTTGTTGGAACTGTGTCGGCGTATGTTTCCAGCAAAGGATGCTGGGGTTAAAACCATCAATGCAATGATTGTTGGTATTCCAAATGTGGGCAAGTCCACCATTATTAATACTCTAGCCGATCGCATTATTGCCAAGACGGGCAATGAGCCGGCGGTTACTAAAAGTCAGCAACGTATAAACCTGGGTAGCGGCATTGTACTGTTTGATACCCCCGGTATTTTGTGGCCTAAAATAGACAATCCCAATAGTAGCTACCGCCTTGCGGTGACCGGTGCAATTAAAAGCACCGCCATGGAATACGATGATGTGGGTTTTTACGCGGCAGATTATTTGATTAAGGCTTATCCCGAACTCTTAAAAGAGCGCTTTCAGCTGGAGAGTATTCCTGATACTGAGCTCGCATTTTTGGAAGTGGCCGCGTTGCGGCGGGGCGCGCTGAGTGCCGGCGGGCGTATTAACTTACACAAAATATGTGAATTGCTGATTAATGAGCTGCGTGCCGGCACAGTTGGCCGTATTAGTTTAGAGACCCCTGAAATGGTGGTGCAGGAAAAAATTGCGATTGCTGAGGCCCAAGCGAAGAAAGAAGCGGATGCGGCTGAACGTAAGCGCCGCTTTAAGGCGGGTTCGCGCAATCCTAGTGAGAGCGAACTGGCAGAGCAAGAGGCGAATAACGCTAAACGAGCTCCGCGCGGCTCGCGGCCACCAAAAGCGACGAAGCCTCGTAAAGCAAAGTAAATATCACCCATGTCTTTAGCCGATGAGACGAGTCAATCAAGCGCCCAGTCGAGCTCAAGCCTCAGTCTTGATATTGCGCAGCTACAAACCGAGATTGAAGAGGCGGTATCGCAGGCTGCGGCGCGTTATTTTGATGAGTGCCGTCAGCGGGTGCCGAGCTTTGTTCGCCGCCATTTTACTTACCCTGGCGCCGTTGCCTTAAACCGAGTTGCCCTGGGTTGGGATATGCTGCGCGCACCACTCAATTTGTTTTGGGCGCCCTTGTATAGCCTTATTTCCCTGCTGCACTACGTCTGCGCGAAGCAAGTGCGGTTAGCTGGAGTCAGTCGGTTACTGGCCCGAGTTCCCGCCGGATTTGCTACCAAGGTTCAGGCGCAAATTAGCGCATTGGTGATGGATGAATTGCTTAATTGCGGCGGTGATGACAATGCCTTAGAGCGGCATTTACTGGCATCCTTGCAGCAGGTCTACCTCCGCCATAATCACGAGGCGAGCAGCGAACAGCGTTTTGCTCAGATTATCGAGCCCTTGCTCGACGATGCATTAACGCAATATCAGCTTACTCGAACTGCCTCGGCCGATATTACTAATAGCCTTTCTTGCACTGTGCTTGGCGCATTCGCGTTTCAAAAATTCACCCCCGGTGGTATTGGCGTGGCCGCGTTGTTGGCCTCATTGCTGGCGACTGAGCTGGCGAGTCGCAACTTTGTGTTTGGGGAAACCTTGGGGCGCTGGTATTACGGCGTGTTTCCACCAGAGCCGAACTTGAGCTTAACCTTGGCGATGCTGGCTAGCATTATGGCTTTGCTGGCGGCCTTCGCTGCGTTCTCCGGGGTGATAACCGACCCTGTGCAGGCATTTATGGGCTTACACCGTCGCCGTTTAATGAAGATGCTGGATCATTTACAGCAGGATTTTAAGGAGAAACGCAGTGGTAGTTTTCGGCCGAAAGATCAGTTTGTGGCGCGGATAATGGACGGTTTTGACATGGTGAGGTCTAGTCTGCTTTGAATTTTGTGCTCTGGAATGCGGGCTGAGATGCTTCGCTTCATCACTGCGAGCGTAAGTATGGCATAATAGCCGCGGGTTTATGGCCGGCAAGGCACAGGCCCTAGGTGATGGCGATTGGCTAAAATGGCAAACGTCGCCCACCAAATAGCGTTTAATCAATTGGGAAGTAAGCATGGATAATAATGATGTTCTGCGCCGGGTGCGCTACATCTTCGATTTTAATGACGCAAAAATGATATCGGTTTTTGGTTTGGCGGATCATTTGGTGAGTCGAGAAGAAGTGAGTGATTGGTTGAAGCGCGAAGGCGATCCGACTTATCAGCCCCTCGGTGATTTGCATCTCGCGGCTTTTCTCAACGGTTTGATTAGCGATAAACGCGGTAAGCGCGAAGGCCCTAAGCCTGAGAATGAAAAGCGCTTAAGCAATAATATGATTTTTATGAAGTTGAAAATTGCCCTTAACCTCAAGGCCGAGGACGTTATGGCAATTTTGGCTTTGGCAGATGTGATTATCAGCAAGCACGAGCTAAGCGCGTTTTTCCGCAAAACCGATCACAAGCATTATCGCGAGTGTAAAGATCAGATTCTGCGTAACTTCCTAAAAGGTTTGCAGCGCAAATACCGAAGCGATGCTGAGGTCGAGGAAGAGTTTGGCAGCGAAGTAGAATAAGCATTTAGAACAAAACAGGGTGATGCTTTCGCGTCACCCTGTCCTCATCGCATTTTTAAAACCACAGTGTTGCCTTAGCTAATATTACCGGTAACCCGAACTCGGCGGCTGGTGGGCGCAGATTCTATGGTTTTTGCGGCTTCGCGTTTCTTAATACCATCGTCGATGATGTTCTTCAGCGCGATAATCATTCCCGTAAAAATAAACGCGCCCGGCGGTAAAATTGCCACCAGCACGGCGGTGTAATCCTCTACCAGTACAATCTTCCAGGTCTTGGCCCCCTCGCCAAACAATAAATCCATATTTGCGAAAATTGCGCCAGTACCGATAATTTCTCGGACTGCACCGAGCATCATCAATATAACCGCGAAGCCCATCCCCATAATAAAACCGTCGTACATGGCGGGCAGTACTTTATTTTTGCAGGCAAATGCATCAGCGCGGCCAAGGATCACGCAGTTGGTGGTGATCAGCGGCAGAAAAATACCCAGAATTTGGAATAGCTCATAGGCGAAGGCCTGCATTAGTAATTCGATGCAGGTTACGGCCGCCGCAATAATCATTACAAAGGCGGGCAGGCGAATGGCGTCTGAGGCAAAGCTGCGAATCATTGATACGCAGGTATTGGATATCGTGAGCACCAGCATGGTCGCTAAGCCCATACCGAGTGCGTTAATCACCGAGCCAGTCACGGCGAGCAGAGGACATAATCCGAGTAACTGGACAATGGCGGGGTTATTTTTCCACAGGCCATTTAGGGAAATGTCACGATAGCTAATATCACTCATGGCTGTGCTCCTGATCGGACTCGATGCCCGTAATCGTCGTGCGATTGGCATCAAAGTAAAGTAGGGCGCGGTGTACTGCGGCAGTCACGGCGCGGGGAGTGATGGTTGCACCCGTAAATTGGTCAAACACGCCCTTGTCTTTTTTTACGGCCCATTTGCTTTCGTCTGGGTTGTTCAGGCTCTTGCCGATAAAGCCGTCGACCCAGTGGCTCTTTTTATAGTCTACCTGATCGCCAAGGCCAGGGGTTTCTCTGTGGGATAAAACCCGTACGCCAGCAATGCTGCCGTCGCCATTGATGCCAACGATCATATCGATATCGCCGGTATAACCGTCGCGGGCGGTCGCGGGCAAAATAGCGCCGACAAACTCGCCGTTTTGGGTGGCGCGATAAAATTTCTTGGTTTCGCGCAGGCCCAATAATTCGCTGTCGGCGACGGTGTCGACATCGTCGAGCATAGAGTTATCGTGCCTGGATTTAGGAATAATTTGCAGTAAGGCACGTTCTTCGGCGTGACGGATATTTTCTTGAATTAAACCCCGGGTCGACAGGTAAGTGCCCGCAATAACACCCGTGGTGAGTACTGCAAACAGGCCGAGGAGTAAGCTGTTTTTACTAATGGATTGGCCGAGAATATTCATTTTTCGGCTCCGGTGTTGTGTCCATAAGTGCGGGGCTGAGTGAAGTGGTCAATAAAGGGTGCCGCAAAATTCATTAATAGCACGGAGAAGGCCACTGCGTCGGGGTAATTGCCCCAGACCCGGATAATATAAATTAACAAGCCGATCAAGGCGCCGTAAATCAGGCGGCCGCGATTGGACACCGCCGAGGTGACAGGATCGGTAACAATAAAAAAGGCACCGAGCATGGTAGCGCCGCTGAACAAGTGGAAGAACGGCGAGCCGCCAGAGGCAGAACTGCCGCCGTCATAGAAGAACAGTGACATAAGCGTTAAGGCGGCGAGCATGCTCAGTGGCGCGTGCCAGGTAAAAATGCGGCGGTATATTAGGTAGGCGCCGCCCAATAAAAAACCGGCGTTTGCCCATTCCCAACCTTTACCCGCAATTTGGCCGAATTGGGCTGACTGGGACCAGAGATCGTCGACCAGTAATGCGTTATTTTGTTTGAGCACATCCAGCGGCGTGGCCATGGTAATTGCGTCAATGGCTTCGCGACCAAAACCAAAGCAGTAACGCAGGGCCTCAATGGGGCCGAGTAGGTCGCCGGCAAAACTGCCCTTGGGGGCCATCCACGTGGTCATTTCCACGGGGAAGGAAATCAGCAGCATGACGTAGGCGGCCATGGCGGGGTTGAAGGGGTTGTAGCCCATGCCGCCATAGAGTTGTTTGCAGATTAAAATAGCGAAGCCAGTACCGATCATAATCAGCCAAAATGGCGCGGCAGGTGGCAGGGCAATGCCAAGCAAAAATGCGGTGACAAGGGCGCTGTAATCATTGAGATAAAAACCAATAGGGCGCTTGCGCCAGCGCAGCGCCAAGGCTTCAAACGCTAAGGCGGTAATACTGGCCCACAGTACGTTGACGATGGTGCCAAAACCAAAGAACCAGGTCAGTGCCAGCATGCCGGGCAGGGTTGCCATAAGCACAAGGCGCATGACGCTGGCGGTGCTCATCGGCCCGTGAGCGTGGGGTGAACTGACTTTTAAAAATCCCATAGTCTGCTTTGTGCTCTGTATAAAAGTTTAGCCCAACTTCTCTTTAGCGCTAGCCAGTTTGTCTTGTAGCTTCGCGATTGAGTCGGCGAGAATCTCGGCCTTGTCGTCGCCGCTTTCTTGGGCGGCGCTTAGTTTTTCTTGCGTGCGAGCGATGCGGTTTTCTAAAGACGCAATGCTTTGCTTGAGTTTGTCGTCCTCGCTCATATCAGCCTGGGCGGCGCGCGCGGCTTTGGCGCGTTCTATTGCGGCCTGCACTGGATCGTCGCTGCTCGCTTGCTCTGCTGATACGGCTTCTTTGGTGATGGCCTTTGCCGAAACTTTGGCAAGGTGTTCTGCCAATTCTTGTTTTGCGCTGTCGAGTTTGCTTTGGGTTTTCTCAGCACCAGTGGCAAAGGCGGCGACATTGGCGTCGTTTTGCTCTTGGGCAATACTCAGCTTTTGCTGGGCGGCAGCGAGGCGTTTTTCGGTGGTGGCGACCAGGTTTTGCAAACGTTGAGTTTTGTCTTCGTCGCTTTCGTCGGCGCTGGCACCGGCGCGTTTGGCCATCGCGCGGGCGATGGCGGCTTGCGCGGGATCGGTGGCGCCGGTGTCTGCGGGCGCACTCGTCGAGCGGGCTTGGTGCTCTGCGAGTTCTTTTTGCAAGGCGGTAAGCTTGTCTTCGGTTTTGATTACCGCAGTAGCAAAGGCCTCGACGTTTTCGCCGCCCTGTTCTTTGGCTAGGGCGAGCTTTTCGCGGGCGCTGGTGAGTCTGCGCTCCGCGCTGGCAATGAGTAATTGCAGACGCTCAGTTTTTGCTGCGGGGGTTTCTTCCTCAACTTTGCCGTCGCGTTTGGCCTGTGCGCGAGCAATGGCGTCGTGGGCAGGGTCGGCAGCATCGGCCTTTTTAGCCTTGCTGCGCTCAATGGCCGCTTGAATAAGATCAGTTTTGCTGCTGTCGGGGTTGCTCACAGCGGCAGCGGCTTTATCTTTTGCTGCTTGCAGCCGCGCCGCGCGTTTAGCTTCTTTTTCGGCTTCTTCTTGTTCGAGTCTGGCGGTGCGGGCTTCAAAACGTTCTTTGGAGCGCTCGGCTTTTATCTTGTCTTGCTGGGCTTGGCGAATCTCGGCTTTTGATGCGCGGTAGTACTGCACCAATGGAATATTGCTGGGGCACACATAGGAACAGGCGCCGCACTCTATGCAGTCGAAAAGTTTGTGATCTTCAAGTTTTTCGTGTTCCTGCGCTCGGGAAAACCAGTACATTTGCTGGGGCAACAGCGACACTGGGCAGGCCTCGGCGCACATGCCGCAGCGGATACAAGCTTGTGCTGGCGGTGGTGGCGGCAGTTCGGCCGCAGTGGGCGCGAGTACACAGTTGCTGGTTTTCACGATTGGTACTGCGGTGTCTTGCAGGGTATAGCCCATCATGGGGCCGCCCATGACCAAGCGAATGCAGTCGTCTTTTTTAAAGCCGCTTTGGTCCAGCAGAAATTGCACTGGCGTGCCGAGTAGTACTTCGTAATTGCGGGGCTGGCTGCAGGCTTCACCGGTAATGGTCGTAATGCGTGAGATGAGCGGCTCACCTAAGCATATGGCGCGGTAGATTGCGGTGGCGGTGCCGATGTTTTGGCAGACAATGCCGATATCAGCAGGCAGGCCGCCAGCGGGTACTTCTTTGCCGGTTAATATTTGAATCAATTGTTTTTCGCCACCAGAGGGGTATTTGGTGGGGAAGGGCACAATTTCGATACCGGTGCCTTGCGCGGCTTTTTGCAGCGCGGCAATGCCCTCGGGTTTATTGTCTTCAACGCCGATCAGGGTTTCTTTGCTGGGCTTGATTAAATGACGAAGAATTTCTGCACCGGCAATAATTTCGGCGGCGCGCTCGCGCATTAAAATATCGTCGGCAGTGATATAGGGTTCGCACTCGGTGCCGTTGAGAATTAAGGTCTCAATGGGTTTGTCGTCGCGGGTACTGAGTTTTACTGCGGACGGAAAGCCCGCACCGCCCATGCCGGCAATACCGGCTTGGCGAACGCGGTCAATTAAATCCATTTTGCTTAAGCTGCGAAAGTCTTCGACGCCGCTATGCTTAGCCCACTCGTCTTGGCCGTCGGTGTCGATCACAATACAGGCACCGCTCATGCCAGAGGGGTGAGGGATTAAGCGCGATTCAATGGCCACTACCGTGCCAGATGTTGGCGCGTGTACGGGGGCGCTAACAAAGCCCTTGGCTTCGGCAATCATTTGGCCTTTTAAAACGCGGTCGCCGACGCTAATGATCGGACTGGCGGGGGCGCCAATGTGCTGAGCGAGCGGTAGTATTAATTGCGGGGGTATACCAGCCGCTTTAATGGGCGATTGCAGAGACTGCTGTTTGTTTTCTGCGGGGTGAATACCGCCGTGAATATCCCACACCTTTCTGCTTGGCTGGCTCATGCGCTGGCCCCGCTGCGGTCGGTGGCGATCAGATCTTCTGGCGGCTTGGGTTTGTCCCAGGCCCAGGTTTGCAAGCTGGTTTCAATGGGGCGCATTTCTATACAGTCAACAGGGCAGGGTTCAACGCAAAGATCGCAGCCGGTACATTCACTGGCGATGACGGTGTGCATGTGTTTAGCCGAGCCCAAAATGGCGTCGACGGGGCAGGCTTGAATACATTTGGTGCAGCCGATGCATTCGTCTTCGCGAATATAGGCCACCGAGGGCACGGACTCTTCTACCGCGTCTAGGGGTTTGGCTTCTACACCCAATAAATCGGCAAGTGCGGCAATAGTGGCTTCGCCGCCGGGTGGGCATTTGTTAATGTCGTCGCCGTCGGCAATGGCTTGGGCGTAAGGGCGGCAGCCGGGATAGCCGCACTGACCGCACTGGGTTTGGGGCAGCAATGCCTCAACTTGGTCGGCGATTGGGTCGCCCTCGGTTTTAAATTTTACTGCAGCAAAACCGAGTAGGGCGCCGAACACCACGCCGAGGCTGACCAGTGCCAGCAGGGATGCGATAAACGGGTTTTGGGCAATTAATTCAATCATCGTTATACCAAACCGGCGAAGCCCATAAAGGCCAGTGACATGAGTCCGGCGGTAATCATACCAACGGCAGGGCCCTTAAAGGGTTGGGGCACATCGGCGGCGGTAATGCGTTCGCGCATGGCGGCAAACAATACCAAAACCATGGAAAAGCCAGCGGCGGCGCCAAAGCCATACAGGGCTGATTCAACAAAGCTGTGGTCTTTATTGATGTTGAGCAGGGCAACACCGAGTACCGCGCAATTGGTGGTGATCAGGGGCAGGAATACGCCAAGCACCTTGTAGAGCATAGGGCTAGATTTACGTACCACCATTTCGGTGAACTGCACGACAACGGCTATGACCAAGATGAAGGTAATGGTGCGTAGGTATTCGAGACCGAGTGGAACCAATAGCCACTCATAGGTCAGCCAGCTGCAAATCGAGGCGAGGGTCAGTACAAAGGTAGTTGCACTGGACATGCCAATGGCGGTTTCCAATTTATTGGAAACCCCCATAAATGGACACAGGCCCAAAAACTGCACCAGTACAAAGTTGTTAACCAGAATGGCGCCGATTAACAGTATTGAATAGTCTGCTAACACAATTGTAGCCTCATTTTGTTTCCCGCTAGCTTGATGCGGCAATCCGTAAAAAGTGCGCTGTGACCAGCATACGCCGCTGGCTGACCCTTGTGGCGGGCCGGATCTTAGTTTATTTCAATCAAGCCTTCAAATTGCCAGTATGGCTGTTAGGCATTCTGGCGAGAGTGTTTTTGACTTGAATTACTGGATCTTCATGCCTGCTTTGGCGCCACTGTCGGGGCTGAGTAACCAAATTTCTTGATCGCCAGGGCCTGCGGCCAGCACCATGCCTTCGGATAGGCCAAAGCGCATTTTACGGGCTTCGAGGTTGGCCACCATTACCGTGAGTTTACCCACCAATTGCTCTGCGGTGTAAGCGGTTTTAATCCCTGCAAAAACTTGCCGCTCGCCATATTCGCCAAGGCTTAAGGTTAGCCGCAGTAATTTGTCGGCGCCCTCGACCGCTTCGGCAGCGATGATTTCTGCTACGCGCAAATCGATCTTAGCAAAATCGGGGTAGGCTATTGTGTCTGCGATACCCGTGTCTTTGTCTTTTGCTGCCTTTTTCGCTTTGGTTTTTACTGGTGCTGCTGGCGCCGCGGCGGTGCTACTGTCGCTGCTAGCGGCGACCATGGCTGCGACTTTGTCGGCGTCAACGCGATTCATCATTGCCTTAAACGGCTCAATGGCGTGGTCTTGCAGCGGGCTGAACTCACCCTGCCAAGTCAATTTACAGTTTAAGAAGGCTTCCGCTTGCACGGCGAGCTCGGGTAGTACTGGTGTTAAATAGGTCATTAGCACGCGGAATATATCGATGCACTGGGAGGCAACGTCAGCGGCTTGGCCTGCGGTGTCTTCGCTTTTTGCCAGTTTCCACGGTTCGCAGGAGTCAAAGTATTCATTGGTGGCATCGGCCAAAGCCATGATCTCGCGCACGGCTTTGCTGTATTCACGTTGCTCGTAAAGTTCGGCAATCGCATCGCTGGCGCCAGTGACGCGCTTCCACAGCTCGACGTTGTGCTGCTTGCTAGCCAGTTTGCCAGCATTGCCCTTGTGTACGAATTTGGCGCTGCGGCTGGCGATATTGACTAGCTTGCCAACGAGGTCTGAGTTAACTCGGTTGATAAAGTCTTCGAGGTTTAAATCAATGTCGTCTACCGCACCGGATAATTTAGCCGCAAAGTAATAGCGCAGGTATTCCGCTGGAAGATGCTCAAGATAGGTTTCGGCCTTTATAAAGGTGCCGCGAGACTTCGACATTTTCTTGCCATTAACGGTTAAGAAACCGTGGGCATAAATCGCGGTGGGCTGGCGGAAGCCTGCCGAATCGAGCATCGCAGGCCAGAATAAGCCGTGGAAGTTGATAATGTCTTTACCGATGAAGTGGTAAAGCTCGGCTTTTGAATCCACCCCCCAAAATTCATTAAAGTCGCGGCCATTGGCGTCGCACCAGTTGGCGCAGCTGGCCATGTAGCCGATGGGGGCGTCTAGCCAAACATAGAAGAACTTGCCTGGCGCGCCGGGAATTTCAAAGCCGAAGTAGGGCGCATCGCGAGAGATGTCCCAGCTGTGTAAACCCGCATCCAACCATTCGCGCAGTTTGTTGGCGATTTGCGGCTGCAGGGCGTCGCTGCTGGTCCACTGACGTAGTAGGTTTTCAAAGTCGCCGAGTTTAAAGAAAAAGTGGGTGGAGCTTTTCTCGATTGGCGTGGCGCCGGAAATTGCCGAGCGGGGATTAATCAGCTCTGCTGGGGTGTAGGTGGCGCCGCAAGCTTCGCAGTTGTCGCCGTATTGGTCGTCGGCCTTGCACTTGGGGCAGGTGCCCTTAATGTAGCGGTCGGCTAGGAATAGTTGTTTTTCAGGGTCAAAGAGCTGGGTAACGTCCTTGCGCTCAATATGGCCATTGGCGTCGAGGCGGCGATAAATTTCCTCAGAGTAGTGTTTGCACTCTGGGGAATGAGTGGAGTGGTAGTTGTCGAAGCGGATTAAAAATCCCGCCAAATCCCGCTCGTGCTCGGCTTTTACTCGGGCAATTTGCTCCTCTGGCGTAATGCCGAGTTTTTCGGCAGTGAGCATAATGGCGGTGCCGTGAGCATCGTCGGCGCATAAATAGATACAGTCATTGCCGCGCTGTTTTTGAAAACGCACCCAAATATCGGTTTGGATGGATTCCAGCAAATGGCCGAGATGGAGTGGGCCGTTGGCATAGGGCAGAGCGCTGGTAACGAGGATCTGGCGCGACATGAGTGTCCTTGTTGTGAACGTGGCGGCGACAGTTAGTGTGACTGGCGGCGCGGGTGGATTCCGAGGCGCCATACTATAGCGTTTTTGGGTCTCTGGTGCATCTGCTGTGGCGTTGTTCGATGTCAGTCCGCCGCGTATACTCGCCCGCTGATTAAAAGGTTTATTTGAGTAGGGACTGGAAATGGCAACAGAATTGGAATCTCGCATTCGCGAAGCATTGTTAGCAGTGGTTTTGCCTGGTTTGTCGGCGCCGCTTGCCGCGTTTGCTGACATTCTATCTCTTGCTGTAAAGGATGGTCGCGTTGACGCGGTTGTGGAGCTGGGTTTTGCGGCGCGCAGCGCTCAGCAATCCTATGAGCAAGCGTTGAGCGCTGCGTTAAAGGGTGTCGATGGTGTTGTCGATGCGACCGTGCGCGTCACTTGGAAAATTGCGGCATACGCTGCTCAACAAAATATTAAAAGCATGGAAAATGTCCGCAATATTATCGCGGTGGCCTCAGGTAAAGGCGGCGTGGGCAAGTCTACCACAGCGGTGAATTTAGCCTTGGCGCTGGTGGCTGAGGGCGCACGCGTTGGCCTGTTGGATGCTGATATTTACGGCCCCAGCGTGCAGATGATGCTGGGCGTTGCCGATGGTGTGCGTCCCAAACCCTACGGCACTCATTATTTGTTGCCGATAGAAGCGCACGGTGTGCAGTCGATGTCGATGGGGTATTTGGTCACTGAAGACACGCCCATGGTGTGGAGAGGGCCAATGGCGACCGGCGCGCTGCAGCAGCTATTGAATCAAACCTATTGGCAGGATTTGGATTATCTGGTTATCGATATGCCGCCGGGAACTGGCGATATTCAGTTGACCCTGTCGCAAAAAGTGCCGGTGTCGGGTGCCATTGTGGTCACCACGCCACAGGATATTGCCTTGCTCGACGCTAAAAAAGGCATCGAGATGTTCCGCAAAGTCTCAGTGCCGGTATTAGGTATTGTTGAGAATATGGCGGTGCATATCTGTAGCGAGTGCGGTCATCATGAGCATGTGTTTGGTGAGGGTGGCGGTGCGCGGATGGCGAGTAATTACCAGGTGCCGATGCTGGGTTCGCTGCCGTTGTCTATGCAAATTCGAAGTCAGGCCGATTGCGGCAAGCCGGTAATGGTGGCAGACCCGTCGGGTGATGCAGCTGCCTTGTACCGCGGTGTGGCTATTGGTATGACTGCCGAGCTGGCGAAGCGGCAGCGGGTGCAGAGCAACGCCTTCCCCAATATTTCCATCAGTGACGATTAATTCATTTTTATTAAACAGCGGCTTAGACTATTGCAGTTGTTAAAAAACAAGGGGACACAATGAGTATCAAGTCGGATAAGTGGATTCGCCGCATGGCTGAAAACGAGGGCATGATTGAGCCCTTTGAGCCGGAGCAAGTGCGGGCGCAGGGCGGCGCCAAGATTATTTCGTATGGCACGTCAAGCTATGGTTACGATGTGCGCTGCGCCAATGAATTTAAGGTGTTTACGAATATCTATTCGGCAACCGTCGACCCAAAGGCCTTTGATGAAAAGAGTTTTGTCGATATTAAAGGCGACTACTGCATAATCCCCCCCAACTCTTTCGCGCTGGCGCGCACCGTGGAGTATTTTCGGATTCCCCGCAGTGTGCTAACCATGTGTTTGGGTAAGTCGACCTACGCGCGCTGCGGTATTATTGTGAATGTCACCCCGCTGGAGCCAGAGTGGGAAGGCCATGTGACCTTGGAATTTTCCAATACCACAACGCTACCCGCGAAAATTTATGCCAATGAAGGCGTGGCGCAGATGCTGTTTTTTGAATCAGATGAAGTCTGTGAGGTGAGTTATAAGGATCGCGGCGGTAAGTATCAGGGGCAAACTGGCGTGACCCTACCTAAGACTTGAGGGCGGGCGCGAAACGCTTGGTGGGGGACGGTATACGCTAGCAGGCCCCTGCTGCGCAAGGGCGATACGGCTTAAGCTGCTAGCCCTTAACTTTTTTACCGTTAAGGGTGGCGTTGAGTAATTCCAATGAGTAGGTGTCGTCTTCGTCGGTTTGTTCAAGCCGAACAATCAAGTAATTCCAGTCTTTCGCCAGCCACACGATGGTTTCACTGTCGCTGCCTTCGCGGCCGCGACGCAGTTTGACGGTATTTAATTTACCGACGGGACTGTCGATGATTTCTTCGCCGATTTTTTCAATTTCATAGGTCTTGTGTTTGCCGCGGTTGACCACGGTTTGCACCATGGCAGTGTCGAATCGACCGCAAATCAGGGCTTGGCGCATTTGCAATTGGGCGCTGAGCTGATCATAGGTGCCTGCTGTTAAGGGTGCTGACCACGGCTTGCGGTATTTTTTATCGCTGGCGAGCGCGTGTTTCCAATCGAAGTTGATTTTCTGGTCTTGTCTGCTGCTGAAATTGTTACTGTATTCATAGCGCAATGGGCGTAGACCCATGGCGCCGTCTTCAATAATGCTTTCTTCGCTGACTTTGATAAACATCAGTTTGGCGTGTTGGGATAGCTGCCAATTGTCGCCTCGCTTACTCAAGCTGCGAGTAGCCGTGGTGGTCAGGCTATTGCTGCTAATGCGATATTCTGCAGTGTAGGGCAGGATCTGCGGCTTAGTTTCAGCGGTTTCAGCTGCGCTTGCCACGTTCATTAAGCAGCCAATTGTTAAGATTGCTGCGCTAGTCCGGCTGAAAAAGAATGCCAGCTTCGGGTAATACTTGCTCATCAAATACCGCCTTTGAGTTCTGCAAAACCAATCTTCCCTCGGCAAACCAGCTTGCGGCAAGGGGATATATTGTATGCTCTTTGGACAGTACTCGAGCGGCAAGTGCTGCAGCATCGTCGCCGGCAAATACCGGTATTTTTGCCTGAATAATGGCTGGGCCACCGTCGAGCTCTTCGGTTACAAAGTGCACAGTGGCGCCGGCTTCACTGTCACCCGCGTCTAGTGCGCGCTGATGAGTGTGTAAGCCTGGGTATTTGGGCAGTAGGGAGGGGTGGATATTAATTAGTCGCCCTAAATAGTGGCGAACAAAGCCAGGCGTGAGTATCCGCATAAAGCCTGCGAGCACCACCAAGTCGGCGTGGTAGCTGTCGATGCAGGCTTGCAGCTCGGCATCGAAGGCTTCTCGACTGGCGAATTGGGTGTGGTCGATGCAGGCGGTAGCAATACCAGCTTGCTTGGCGCGCTCTAGGCCAAAGGCTTGCGCCTTATTGCTGATTACCGCACAAATTTCCACGTTGGGCAGTCGGCCGTCGCTACTGGCATCGATAAATGCCTGTAGATTGGAGCCGCTACCCGAGAGCAGTATGACAAGTTTGCAGGGCATGAATTACATGCCTGCAATATTGACTTGCGGCTCGTCTTCCCCTGCTGCGTCGATGCTGCCGATCACCTGTGCCACTTCACCCTGCTGGGTGAGCATGTCGATAACGGCTTCTGCGTCATCGGCGGCAACCGCCATCACCATACCGATACCGCAGTTGAAGGTGCGGTACATTTCCCGCGCTTCAACATTGCCCTGCTCTTGCAGCCAGTCGAAAATAGCTGGGCGCTGCCAGGTGCTGCTGTCGATAACCGCTTTAGTGTTGCGGGGCAGAACACGGGGGATATTGTCTAGCAAACCGCCGCCAGTAATGTGGGCGAGGGCATTGACTCGATATTGCTTAATAACGCGCAGTACGGGTTTGATGTAGATCCGCGTGGGTGCCAGCAGGGTTTCCCCTAAGGTGCTGTCGCCGAAGGCTTGATCTAAGGTGGCGCCGCTGTGCTCAATAATCTTGCGCACCAGTGAGTAACCATTGGAGTGCGGGCCAGACGAATTAATACCAATCAACTTGTCGCCGATTTTGACTGAGCTGCCGTCGATGATGTTGGCTTTTTCCACCACGCCAACGCAGAATCCCGCTAAATCGTAGTCGTCACCTTCATACATGCCGGGCATTTCAGCAGTTTCGCCGCCGACCAGTGCGCAGCCCGCTTGCTCGCAGCCTGCGCCAATGCCGCTAACGACGTTGGCGGCAATGTCGACATTCAATGCGCCAGTGGCGTAGTAGTCGAGGAAGAAAAGCGGCTCGGCACCGGTTACCAGTAGGTCATTGACGCACATGGCGACCAAATCGATACCGATGGTGTCGTGGATGCCCACGTCCATAGCAAGTTTGAGTTTGGTGCCTACGCCGTCGGTGCCTGAAACCAGTACCGGCTCTTTATAGCCAGTTGGGATTTGGCACAGGGCGCCGAAGCCGCCAAGGCCACTCATGACCTCGGGGCGACGGGTGCGTTTGGCAACATCTTTAATGCGTTCTACTAGCGCATCACCGGCGTCGATATCAACGCCGGCATCTTTATAGCTTAAGCTGGGCTTACTGGTGTCAGTCATAGTCGTTGGCTGTCCTCTAAGAGGGCGCCATTCTAGCTTGATTGTGAGTTTAATTCAGCAGCAAAAACGCGACTTTTTGCCACTACTCACGACGATGTCGCGGCGGCTTGCTACAATAGCCGCTCGCGACAGGGAAAAGGGCATAAATAAAGTGAAGCAAATAATTCGGGTGTCGGTCATTTTCTACCTGTGGGTAATGGTCGGAAGTGGCCATGTAATGGCAGGTATTGTTGCTAATTTATACGACGAGCAACTGGTGGTGGAATCTCAGTCGCGCGAAGTCTTAAAAGCAGCGGCTGCCGAGGCCCTCGAGCGGGTTTTCGTGCGGGTTTCGGGGCGCCGAGATGTTGGTGGTAGCCCATCTCTTGCCGCCGCCTTGGCCCAGCCAGAGCCTTTTATTACCCAGTACCGCTACCAGCGCAGTAAAGATGACGAAGGCGCTGATGTGTTGCAGCTAAGCCTCAGCTTCTCGCCGCGGCAGGTCAATTCCGAGCTGGAATCGGCGGGTTTGCCGGTATGGTCTGCCAACCGTCCGGCGGTATTGGTGTGGTTGCTGGCCGATACCGCGGATGGCCGTCAATTTGTAGGGACCGACAGCAAGGCTGAATTGCTGCGCGATTTGCGGGACGTTGCCCAGCGCCGAGGTTTGGTATTGCAACTGCCGCTGTTTGATTTGGCTGATTCGACCAATTTGAGTTCGGATGAATTATGGCAAATGTCGGTGGATGATGTGCGCGCCGCGTCAATGCGCTACTCGGCACCTTTTGTATTGATGGGGCGGGCTTCACAGTTTTCGACTGGCCAGTGGGTGGCTAGCTGGGCTGTTTTGCAGGGCGACGACGTCGTGCGGCTAGACAGCGAAGGTTTGGACGGACGGGATTTATTGGCGGTACCGGTAGATGCACTAGCGAACTTGCAGGCGTCAAAGTACTCCGTGGTAGCGGGTGCTGGGAGCAGTAGCGCTAATAGCTTAATTTATATTAGCGGGGTTAAGGATTTTGCGGCCTACGCTGACATGGTTACCTATTTGGAAGGCTTGGCGGTGGTTCAGCACGCTAATACGGTGTGGTTGTCCAGCAATGAGTTAATTCTTGAGCTGGTGCTTAATGGCGATATGGAAAAGGTAAAGCGCTTCCTTAGTTTAGATGGTCGTTTGCTGGAGGAGTCGCCTGGGATGATGCAGGCAAAAGCGCCGCAAGCGGTGGCGGCGTATTATCGTTGGTCGGGCTCTGGCCTGTGAACAGTCTGCCAAAGCCAATATGGGCGCTAATCGGCCTTGCTATTTTAGTATTGGTAATCCATTTGCTAGGGCCAATTTTAATGCCGTTTTTAATTGCGGCGGTATTGGCGTATATGGGTGACCCGCTAGCAGATAGGCTGGAAGCCAAGGGCATGAGTCGGACTTGGGCGGTGGTGACGGTGTTTTCCACCCTGAGTCTTGGCGGGTTGTTGATGCTGTTGATTACGGTGCCGCTGCTTATTGAGCAGCTGCAGTTGTTAGTGGAGCGTTTATATGATGGCTTGCGTTGGTTGCAGGCCACTGCCTTACCCGCACTGCGCCAATATCTGGATTTACCTGAGCAAACTCAGCCCATGGACGCGGCGCGTGATGCGATAAGTAAACATTGGGACAGTGCCGGGGGAATACTTTTTTATCTCTGGGGCAAGATCAGTGGTTCAAGCCTTGCGCTGCTCGCTTGGCTGGCAAACGTTACGCTAGTGCCAGTAGTGACGTTTTATTTGTTGCGCGACTGGGATGTGTTGATGGCTGCGATTCGCAATTTACTGCCTAGGTCAGTGGAGTTGCGCACGGTACTTATTGCCAGCCAGTGTGATGAGATCCTTGGTGCGTTTGCCAGAGGTCAGCTTCTTGTGATGTTGGCGCTGGCGGCAGTGTATACCGTTGGTTTGTGGCTTGTAGGCTTAGATCTGGCGCTGGTGCTTGGTTTGGCGGCGGGTTTGGCGAGTATTGTGCCTTACTTGGGTGTTATTGTGGGTATCGGCGCCGCCGGTACGGCTGCATTTTTTCAGTTTGATAGCCTTTGGCCTCTCGCAGGTGTGGCGGCGGTATTTGGGGTGGGGCAATTGTTGGAATCGATGGTGTTAACCCCGATGCTAGTTGGCGAGAAAATAGGACTGCACCCAGTTGTGGTGATTTTTGCGATTCTTGCTGGCGGTCAGCTGTTTGGTTTCGTCGGCGTTTTGTTAGCGCTACCGGTCGCGGCCGTGATCAAGGTAATGATTAATCATTTGCATGACTATTATAAACAGAGTGGTTTCTATGGCGCAGTTACTGCGCTGACTGACGAGCAGGAGCTTGGGGATTGATGGCAAGTCAGCAGCTGCCATTGGCGTTGAAGCTAGATAATGAAGCAACCTTTGATAATTTCTACTTGGTTGAAGAGCATCGCCTAGTGGTAAACCAACTGCGCCTGCAGGCTTCAGGGGAAGGTGAAAAGTGGGTTTATTTGGGCGGCGGCGCTGGCCGTAGTCATTTGCTGCAGGCTTGCTGTCATTTGGCTGAGGGACGCGGTTTGTATGCTCGTTACATCCCGTTGGCAGAGGTAGTGGATTATGAGCCCGAGGCATTATTAGAGGGTTCCGAGTACCTAGATCTATTGTGTTTAGATGACCTAGAAGCGGTTGCGGGACGCGCTAATTGGGAGCGGGCACTGTTTAATTGCTATAACCAGATGTTAACTACGGAATCGCGGATGCTGATAGCATCCGCGAAGCCACTAAGTCAGCAGACAGTTGAGTTACCCGATTTACGTTCGCGTTTGCAGAGCTTTAGTGGCTATTTTTTGCGCAATTCTGATGAGGCGGCGAGGCTGGCGGCGTTTCAGTTTCGGGCGAGTCTGCGAGGTATTACTATTTCTGATGCTGTTGCCGAATATATTTACATGCGTTGTCAGCGCGACCTTGCGAGTTTATTTGGAATATTGAATACTCTGGATCGGCTCAGTTTGGCTGAGCAGCGCAAATTCACTATTCCATTTATAAAAAAGGCGATGGGCTGGTGAGTATTTTTTACCGGAAAACTGGTAATACGTACAATTGCGGCTATTTTTAGCATAAGCATGGGAACTTGCTTATTAATAGGTGTTCGGAGTGCTTCTTTCCGCTAGAGTGGCAGGGGGAAAAATCGGGGCTTGCGTGGTAAAATTACACAAAATCAGGCGTGCAAGCGTCAATGCCCATGTTATTCTGGGCTCATGGCGTGCTTTCACGGCATAGCAAAGGAAGTTTCTAAAAAAATGAAGGGGAGAGTTATGCGTAAAATTCTATTGAGTGCAGCAGTGGCTAGTTGCATGCTGCCAACTCTGGTCTCTGCAGCGGAGGAGGGTACTTGGTATTTGAACCCAGCCATCGGCCAGTATTTCTTTGACGGTTCTCGAGACTTGACCAGCACTGAAGTAGCACTGTTTGGTGCTGAATATGTGCTAAGCAAAGACTGGGGTGTAGAACTACGTGGTTTGTACAGCGTCGCGGCAAGTGATCGCAATATTAAAGCGCTAGATCAAAAAATTCTTGGCAGCAGCGTAGATATGCTGCGTTATTTCAGCACTGACAGTAAGTTCACTCCATACCTCGCTGGTGGTATGGGTGTAATTGAAGCTGATTACGACAACGGCCGCTACGACAGCCAAACCCAGCTGAACGCTGGTGGTGGTGTTCGTTACACTATTGACGACCAGTGGTCTGTTCGTGGTGATGCACGCATGGTTTATGGTACTGATCATGAAACTCAAGATGGCAATGTATCTATTGGTTTGAGCTATAACTTTGGTGGTTCACCTGCACCAGCGCCTACTCCGATGCCTGTATCTAATGACTCGGATGCCGATGGCGTAGAAGATGGTATTGATCAGTGCCCGGGTACACCAGCCGGTGTTGCAGTCGATGCTAAAGGTTGTGCATTGGATAAAGACGGTGACGGCGTACCTAACTACCGTGACAAGTGTCCAAACACCCCAGCAGGTCGCCAGGTTGATAAATTCGGTTGTAAATTTGTACTTAAGCACACCGAAAGCATCAAGTTGGAAATTAACTTCCCCAATAACTCAGACGCTATCCCAGTTGCCTATTCAGTTGAACTGAAAAAAGTTGCTGACTTTATGTCTAAGTTTGGTGGTATTAAAGCGGTTGTAGAAGGCCACGCCGATAGCAATGGCGCAGCGGCGTACAACAAACAGCTGTCACAGCGCCGTGCTGACGCAGTGCGCAATGCTTTGATTCGCGATTACAATATTGCGGAGAATCGTTTAAGTGCAGTGGGTTACGGTGAAGAGCGTCCAATTGCAGATAACAAAACTGCGGATGGCCGTCGTGCTAACCGCCGTGTTATCGCGGTGATGCAGGCTGAAGTTGCTGAATAAGCTTCCGTAAGCTGAAGAAAAAAGGGGCCTGTTTAGGCCCCTTTTTTTGTGCCTAAAAAAGCGCTGTTAATGAGTTTGTACTGCCTTCTATAGGCTGAAGATCTTTCCTTACCTCCCCTTGAATACCTCTTATTTTGGCTCTTTTGACTCATTCGATGCAGCTGGCATGGATCTTGTAGATCTCCTGTAGTGATAGCCATAAACCGAGCTAGATTCACCATTATGGTGCGCTTATTGGTGGCTTGTATTTATATGGATGCTCTTTAGTGGTGCGCCATGATGTTGGGGAGACATAAATGATCTTTGGCCGAAAACACCGCAAGCCAATCACCATCGTTGATAAAAAAGTTGTCGATTGGAAATACGCAGTATGTGGTTACTGCTCAACTGGCTGTTCTATTGAGGTGGGTTTGAATGCCGAAGGCAAGCCTGTGGCCAGTCGTGGAAAAGGGAATGCGCCGGTCAATCAAGGTAAGCTTTGCATCAAAGGTATCTTTGAACACGAGTTGAGTGTTACTCCGGGTCGCGGCACCGAGCCGTTGATGCGCAATAAGATATACGATCAGTTTCAGCCCGCGAGTTGGGATACTGCACTGGATAAAACCGCTGCAGAGTTTAAGCGTATTCAAGAGAAATACGGGCGTGACAGTATTGCTGTTGTTTCCACTGGGCAGCTGCTTACAGAAGAATTTTATACCCTAGGTAAGTTGGTGCGTGGGGTCATTGGCACCAATAATTATGATGGTAATACCACTCTGTGCATGGCCTCTGCGGTATCGGGCTACAAACGCTCTTTTGGCGCAGATGGTCCGCCAGGTTGCTACGACGATTTTGAAAGCACCCACTGTTTAATGGCCTTTGGCTCTAATCTGCCAGAGCAGCACCCCATTATTTATTGGCGTTTAAAGGAAGCGCTGGAAAAACGTAAATTCCCACTGATCGTGGTCGACCCACGCGTCACCATGTTTGCTCAGTTTGCAGATATTCATTTACCGATTACCCCTGGCACAGACCTAGTGCTATTGAATGCCCTAGCTCACGTGATCTTAGCGGAAGGGCTTCAAGATCAGGCTTATATCGAAGCCCACTGTAATGGTTTTGAAGAGCTGAAAGCGACGGTGGCGAAATACGATCCGGTCAGTGCCTCACGGATTTGTGGTATCGATGCCGACATGATTAAAAATGTGGCCAGAATATACGCCAAAGCGCCATCGGCGATGAGTATTTGGACCATGGGTATTAATCAGAGTACTCATGGCACAGACGGTGTTTGCGGTATTAATAATCTCAATTTAATCACCGGTAATATCGGTATTCCCGGCGGTACCAGTCTGTCGATCACTGGCCAGTGCAATGCCATGGGCACGCGGGAGTGGTCGTCATGCTCGGGCTTGCCTGGCTATCGTGCCCTCGAGAAGCAAGAGCACCGCGATGAGGTTGCTAAGTTCTGGGGCGTTGACGAAAGTTTCTTCCCAGCTAAGCGTGGCCTGCAGCAAACAGATATCTTTCCGGCAATTGAGTCCGGAGAAATTAAGGCTTTGTGGATAGTGGCCACTAATCCACTAACGTCGATGCCGAACCAACCGCGAATTAAGAAGGCACTGGAAAAACTCGAGTTTATGGTGGTGCAGGACGGTTATAAAGATTGTGAGACGGTAAACTTTGCTCATGTGTATTTGCCTGGCGCGCTTTGGGGTGAAAAAGAAGGGGTGCAGACCAATACCGAGCGTCGGGTTAATTTGGTACGCAAATTTGTTGAGCCGCCGGGACAGTCAAAGCCAGATCACTGGATATTCAGTGAGTTGGCAAAGCGTTTTGAGCAGGGTCGAGCTATGGTCTTCCCTGAGACTACCTCTGAAATTTTTGACGAGATGAAACAGCTGTCTAAGGGTGACGGCCGTAATCTAGATATATCCGGCATGAGCCACGACCTAATCGAGGCTCAGCGCGGTATTCAATGGCCAATGCGCGAAGGTGCAGAAACCGGCGATCCGCGCTTATATAGCGACGGTATATTCCCCAGCCCGAATGGCAAGGCGAATTTGCTGGCGATGGATTATATCGAAGACAACGAAGTGCCCAGCGATAGCTACCCCTTCTGGCTGAATAGCGGCCGAGTGGTTGAGCATTTTCATACGCGTACCAAGACCGGCAAAATTGGTAATTTGAATAAGTTTAGCCCGACGCCCTATATGGAAATGAACCCAGACTCTGCCCGCGAGCAGGGGGTTAAGCACCAGAGTTATGTGCGGCTGGTATCTAAGCGTGGCGATGCAGTGGTGATGGTTCAGCTCACGCAGCGAGTGCCTCACAATATGGTGTTTATTCCCATGCATTACCACGATTGTGTCAACCGCTTGTCACTGGGTTTACTCGACCCCTATTCACGGCAACCTGCCTTTAAGCAGTGTGCGGTGCGCATAGAGCAGATTGATCAAAAAGAAGCTGGGCGACTAAACGTTGAGCGTCGCGCCTACTGACTGGTGCGGGCGCTGCCCGCGCAGAACATCTTGTAGTTTGTCATATGGTTTTTAGAGCGATTGTGGCTTTAGCGCTAATACGTTCGACAAAGGGTCTTAAATATGTGGAAAGTTAGAGACGATGAACCCAGTTACGCCTTTCTCAAAGAGCCTACGGCTCCTGAGGTAAATTATTACGAGGCGCCCATCGATCTTATTGCGCGTACTGGCGGGGCTTTACCCGCTGGCCGAGAAATGTTTATTAATGAAGAGCCTGGCGTGGGTAATAACCCCAATCGTAATAAACAGCATGCATTTCATTTTACTGCCGATAATTGCATAGGTTGTCACGCCTGCGAAGCGGCTTGTAGTGAGAAAAACGACAATCCTGCGCATATCAGTTTCCGCTCTGTAGGCTATGTTGAAGGCGGCACCTACCCCGACTTCAAGCGTATGAATATCTCAATGGCCTGTAATCACTGTGACGATCCGGTGTGTTTAAAAGGCTGTCCGACCCGCGCATACACCAAACATGTGGAGTATGGGGCGGTGCTGCAGGATCCGGAAACCTGTTTCGGCTGCGGCTACTGCACTTGGGTCTGCCCTTATAATGCGCCTCAGCTGGACCCGATCAAAGGTCAGGTCTCTAAGTGCAATATGTGCGTAGATCGTCTTGAGGTAAATCTAAAGCCCGCCTGTGTTTCAGCCTGCTTGGGTAACGCCCTTAACTTTGGCGTGGTCGATGATTTGCCGGAAAACCGCGAACAGGGTAAAACGAGCATTCCTGGCTTCCCCGATCCAGAAATCACTCACCCTAATATCCGCTTCCAGCAAATTCAGAATATGCCTGATGAGGTGACTCGTACCGATGGTATGTCGGTGAAATATCATAAGGGCGACGATGGCCAATACCGCCCTGTGGTGGATCAGAAGAAAGGCGTTGAGAAGAAGTGGAGTCTCGGCAAACTTAGCTCTCGCGAAAATCCGCTGGTGATTTTTACCTTGGTTAGCCAAACCTCGCTAGGGGCATTTTTATTGAGCTTCCTTGGCGCGCAGCTAGGTATCGACAGCATTATCGCCCTGCGTGACTCAGTGATGTACATCCCCTTTATGGCGGCAACAGTGAGTCTAGCTGGGCTGGGTATGCTGATGTCGGCGACTCACCTTGGTAAACCTTGGCGTTTTTATCGGGGCTTTAATAATTTGCGTCATTCTCCTGTGTGTCGTGAAGGCTTGGGTATGCTGCTGTATATGGTCTTTGCTGGAATACATTTATTAGCGATGCTACCTGAAAATGCCGTGTTTATTTCTCTGTTTGGTACTTGGGGAACGTTCAGCGGTGTGGCAATCACTAGCGGTTATTTGGCGCTAATCGCCGGCGCGGTGGGGCTTTACTATATGTATCGCTGCTACCGTATCCCCGCGCGGCCGTTTTGGAATCACTGGCAGACCGGTAGCGCATTCTTAGGTACATCGCTTAGCTTGGGCAGTGTCGTGCTGGGCGCCGTTGGTGTGCCAACCTTGATGTTAATTGGCGCCGACGGCCTAGCAATGTTGAAATTGTGCCTTGCCGTCATGGTGATTGGTATTGCTTTAGAAGCCTTTGGATTGTGGCGTCATGGGGTGGCGATGGATAAGGGTAATAATGAAGGTAGTGTGTCGCACTATATTCAATGCACCTTGTTTGGCAAAAGCTATGCCCTGCGTAACCTACTATTACTGGGCAATCTGATTCTGGCGGCGGCGCTGCTCAGTGGCTCCGAGCTTGGGGTGTTGAATTTAATTGGTGGCGCGGTATTGTGTGGTTCTATATTAGCAACGGCGATAATAGGACGCTGCCTCTTCTATGTACTGGTTATACCTACAACTATGCCGGGCGCCTTCTTTTGGAAGAACAAAGATTTCGAAGAGCATGCTCGCGATATCGGTTTGGCAAATATGCCCCAGGTTGGTGTGGTAGCGCACGCTCACTGAGGAGCATTAGCTTAAGCTTAGCAAGCATAAGGGCAGCGTAGCTGCTCTTACTCGTTTTTTGTCCTCAGGTTGTTAGTGAGGCCCTATCGACAGGGCCAAAATCATGCTTAATTCCGCCATAGAGCGACCGCTTTCCTGTTGCATTTCATTAAAGGCATGTTGTGCGATTTTTAAATCGCGCTGCGCAGTAAGCTGGGTTTTATCAATTAGCCCGACGCTAATCAGTGCAGTGCATACATCCTGGCTTAAAATAAAGGTGTCTTTGCCGCTGAAACGCAAAAAATATTGCCCACTATTGCCGCCTAGACGACTGCCGTGTTTTTTAAGGTAGGCCCACAAACCGACAAGGTCCTCGCTGGGCCAGCTTGCTAAAAACTGGCCAAAGCTGCCGTGCTCTCGTTGAATGTCGAGAATAAACAGGGCGTTGTCTTGCACAGATTTAACTTTGGTTAAATTGCGTACAATGCGCCGGTCGCTGGCCATGGTTTCAATTTGTTCGGGAGAGCGAGATGCAACCCAAATCGGCAGAAAGCCATTAAACACCTCCTCAAAGCCAGGCCACTTATTGGAAATAACCCGCCATACAAAACCCGCGCGAAACACACAGGCGGCCATCTCGGCTAAGTAGCGATGATCGGGAACAGCGTTTAATTCTTCAGTATTCAGGCTGCTGGGCAGAAGATCTTCAATCGCCGCGATACTACCGTGTTGAACAATTGCTCGTTCTAAAAATGTTTTATAAAGAGACTTCATATAAGACCTTGCTACGCGCTACCGCCAGCGCGCGGTGGTAATGCGCTCGCAGCCGTTTGGGATAGATCCATAATAAACATCGTAGCGGCGTAGCGGCAATAACATTTCTCCGCGTTACGTTAACTTCTTGAGCGTGCTGCTTTCATAAAATCGCCTTATTTCTGACATAAAACTGTCAGTGTTTTGTCGCAATTCCCCCGTAGTCTTTAGCGATTATTATTTTCGCAGTAATTCTGGAGGAAGCATGCAATTTAAGAAAACAGCATTATCTTGGGGGATTGCACTGGCAACGCCTCTGTTTTTGGCCGCCTGCGGTGGCGATGACAACAAAACTCACGCGGTGCAAAGCAGTGAAGCGAAAAGCTTTAACCGCATTGCGGTATATCCGGTATGCATGCAAGCGGATCCCACATGTAATAGCGATGACGCTACGGCCGCCGAAATTGTTGCTGCCAGCACCGACGGTATGACCCTTATTTATACCGACAGCCCCAAAGAGCAACTGGGTTTTGTCGATATCACCAATCCAGCAACGCCGGCGGGCCTAGGTGTATTGCCGCTGGCCGGTGAACCAACCTCGGTGGCCGTTAAGGGCAATTACGCGCTTGTGGGCGTTAATACCAGCAGTGATTTTGTGAGTGTTTCCGGTTTACTGGTTGTTGTAGATATTGCCACCCGCAGCATAGTGCATTCTATTGATGTGAGTGGTCAGCCAGACTCGGTGGCGGTTAGCCCAGACGGTAGTTACGCAGCGGTAGTCATTGAAAATGAGCGTGACGAAGACCTTAATGATGGCGCTTTACCGCAAATGCCAGCAGGCAAACTGGTTATTGTTACCTTAAGTGGCGAACCCGCGGATTGGACGACTAATGCCGTCGAGCTCACTGGTTTGGCCGATTTGTACCCCACCGACCCGGAGCCTGAGTTTGTTGATATAAACGCCGATAATATTGCTGTTGTTTCAATGCAGGAAAACAATCACATTGTTTTAGTCGATCTTTCTGACGGTAGCATCGTTAATGATTTCAGCGCCGGTAGTGTCGACCTGACAGGAGTTGATGCTAATGAAGATGATGTTATTACCCAGAATGAATCGCTCGACGACGTACTGCGTGAACCCGATGGTGTGAGCTGGCTGTCTACTGAATACTTTGTCACTGCCAACGAAGGTGACCTCGACGGTGGTAGCCGCAGCTTTAGTGTTTTTAATACATCTGGAGAAGTGGTTTATGAGGCAGGTAATACTTTAGATCAGCTCACCGCCCGCATTGGGCACTATCCTGAGTCGCGCTCTGAAAATAAAGGTAATGAGCCAGAAAATGCAGAATACGGCGTATTTGGTGATGATCAGTTGCTGTTTGTAAACTCCGAGCGCGCCAGTGTTGTGTTTGTGTACGACGTGGCTGACTACACCAAGCCGGTATTCAAGCAAGTGCTTCCCGCTGGCGTGGGTCCAGAGGGTGCCTTGGCTATCCCCTCGCGCAATCTGTTGATTGCGGCTAGCGAGGAAGATAGCCGTGGCGATGTAATTCGCTCGGGCTTAAATATATACCAATATAGTACTGCGGCGGCTAGCTACCCGACCATCGTGTCTAACGATCGCGAGGATGGCTCACCAATCTCGTGGAGCGCCTTGTCGGGCTTGTCTGCCGATCCATCTGACAGCAAGTTGATTTACGCGGTAGACGATAGTTACTACAAGAAAAATCGTATTTTTACCTTAGATGTTGGCGCGCAGCCAGCAGTAATCACTGCGGAAACCCGTATTGTCGACACTGACGGTGTGCTTGCTAGCTTGCCGTTGGGAACCTTGCCTGAGGGCACGGTGAATGAAGACAAGACAGTTAACATCGATCCCGAAGGTATTGCCAAACTGGCCGACGGCAGTTTTTGGATCGCCTCTGAAGGTAAGGGCAGCTTGATTGATGGCCCCGTTACAAGTATGAATGTGCTGATTGAAACCGATGCAAATGGTGTGATTCAGCAGGCGGTAACCTTGCCCACAGAGGTTAATTTACTGCAGCGCAATAATGGCTTTGAAGGGCTTGCTGAGTATGATGGTAAACTCTATGTCGCTTTTCAGCGTGCTTGGCAGACAGAAGATAAGGTGCGGATTGGTATTTACGACATTAATGCGCAAAGCTGGAGCTTCTTGTTTTATACGCTAGATGCCCCAGAATCTCAGAACGGTGGTTGGGTAGGCTTGTCGGAAATTACTGCTTTGGATAATGGTGAGTTCGTGGTTATCGAGCGGGACAATCAGGGTGGACCAGACGCGGTGATCAAGCGTTTGTATAAGTTCGACACGACTGGCCTCGCTGATGGTGCCACGGTAAGTAAAATCCTCGTGCGCGATGTACTTGCAGATATGAAGGCGACGGGTGGTCTGGTTGTCGAAAAAATCGAAGGCTTAGCACTGCTGGACAACGGCGATTTACTAATGGTGAACGACAATGACGGCGTTGATGATAGCAACGGCGAAACACAGTTATTGAATCTGGGTAAGTTATTTTAAATTACGTTTATTTTATTTTGATCAAGCCCGCGCATGCGCGGGCTTTTTTATGTCTTGGAATTAGCCGCTAATTAAAATATTGCTCGATAACGTCGTGTAGTTTGTCAGCGGACAGGGGCTTGCTGCAATACGCAGACACTGCTGGATGCGATTCTGCGCGTTCATGATCACTGGGATTAGCTGAGGTGGATAAAATAATAATCACTGGCTGACGTAAATCTTGTGGAACAATGCCTTCATAGCGATCAAGAAACCCCCAGGCATCAATGGCGGGCATATTAATGTCTAAAAAAATAAGTTCAGGAAGTCGCTGCTGTTGTTTAACTGCGTTATCAAGGGCGGTTAAGGCCACGGCTGCGTGGGTGTAGCTGGTGACGGTTTTGCAGGCTCGCGCCTTTTCTATAATCATTTGGTGATAGTAATTGTCGGCGCTACTGTCATCAATCAAGATAATATTTTCGAGCTTAGCGGTCATATCGAGATCACCTTGGGAATAGTAAAGCTAAAGCGGCTGCCGTGGTTTAATTTAGACTCTACCCAAATTTTGCCGCCGTGCAAGTTGACTACTTTTTTGCAATTAGCTAAGCCAATGCCGCTGCCCGGATAGTCATCTTGACTGTGTAGGCGTTTAAAGATCATAAAAATCTGGTCAAGATACTCTACTTCAACGCCAATGCCGTTGTCGCTGACAGTAAAGCACCAAGCATTTGATTTATCTACGCAGCTAATGTCAATTTGTAGTGGGGTGTCTGCTTTTTTGAACTTTAACGCATTGCTAATTAGATTTTGGAAGAGCATGCGCAATTCGGTTCTGTACGCGGTTATCGCCGGTAAGCTGCCAATATTGATTTGGGTGGTGGCTTGGTCAATGCTGGCGTCTAAGTCGGCAATGACCTCCGTAATTAGCGCTACGCAGTCAACCCCGCTGAGTTCAGGGGCTCTGCCTATCCGGCTGTAAGACATAAGTCCGAACACTAAATTGCGCATTCTTTCTGCGGCTTCACTAATAAAGTTAACTGACATTAAAACCCGCTCATTGTTTTCGCTATCCACTATCTCTTCACGCAGCAATTCGCTGAAATTACTGAGGGTGCGCAGGGGTTCCTGAAGGTCGTGAGATGCGGCAAAGGCAAACTGAGCTAACTCTTCATTTGAGGCTTCTAGGCGCACAACAGATTTTTGAAGTTCCTGCGCTTTGACTTGGTAACCTTCCGACATGCGCTGTGCAAATTGCAACGCGCGGCGATTGGCTCGCGATAGTAATAGAAACAGGCTCAGCAACATGGTGTCGATGAAAATGCCGCCAATGAGTATCAACATGGGCTGAGTGTTTTGGGTTTCAGTACGAAAGGCTTTAGTCGACCATGCATCGACCCGCCATTCTCGGCCATAAACCTCTAAGGTATACGTTTTTTTGAACAGCGGCTCGGCGTCAAAATCGGCCTCATCGCTGTTGTTTTCATCGTATAACGACTCGCCTTGATCGCTGATGCTTATGCCTATTTGGCGGCGGCTCTTTTCCAGTGTACCGCGCATCAGTTTATGAGTGACGAATGGGGCATAGACCATACCGCCAAATAGCGCACGCCTGCTTTCTAGGTTCATTGGGCTGTTATTAGACGGGGCGTCACGGTAGAACGGTGCGTAAAATAAAAAGCCTGGTGTTTTCTCTGCGTCCTGTACTAAAACAATAGGACCGGTAATCTGGGCTTGGCCGGTATCGCGGGCCTTGAGCGCTGCCGTTAAGCGATTGGTTTCATGAGCCACATCTAAGCCAATTGCGGCCAAGTTGTCTTTTTCTGGTTCAATATAGGTGATAGGGAGCAAATAGCCATTGCTGTGCTGAGGATGTATCTCATAATTGGCTCGGTTCCTACGCTGTTCTGTGTAGTAGCGATCTAAATTGTTTTGGCTAACTCTGTAAATTACGCCAATGCCATTTATGCCTTTGTACTTTTGAGGCAGGTGCAAGGCGCTGGCGAACTCTCGCCACTGGTGATGGCTCATTTCGCCATCGTGGGACTGGATGGTTGCGACACCCGCCCACAGGGCGTCTTCGTATTTTTGCAGGCGCTCCGAAATCAGAGTAATGCTTTGATCAGCTTCCCGGTTAAAGCGGTTCTCAATTTTATCTTGCACTTGATAGCGGGAGTACTGCCATACGACAAGGGTTAGCAGGAGTGATAAGCTCACCACTAGCCAGTGTACCCAGTGCAGGCCGCCAGCCTTTTCTAAAGCTTGCTGCTCAGTGAGAATGGCGCCCTGATCCTGTTCTGGTATTTGCTGTTCAGTCATAGTGTGGACAAATAACTTTTAGGAATTACTTTCCACCAGTCTTGTTAGTGGCGGCGGCTTACTCATAGCGTGTGGGCGCGGTTGTAAAAGGTTGTGTTCAATTTTAATCCTGATAACCGCCAGCACACCTTAAGTTTATGCACCAGTATAGGTAGCTACGCGGGGCTCTGCTACTGGACGTAGGCGATAATTGGCTGTAAGTAGGTACAATTACTAAATTAGTCAGTGCTTAGTGGCTATTCTGGGTAATATTTATCTGCATGTTAGGCGTGAGCGGTGATGGTCATAGTTGATCGTGTGCGTCGCTTAATGCGCGCTCGATGTTGACGCTGAGTATTAGTGCGAGCGGGCAAGGGTGGTTATAATGCCCCCACGCTAAAAGTTTTATTCATTTATTCGGAGCAGGGACCCTTTATGATCATCAAGCCTCGTGTGCGTGGTTTTATGTGTGTAACAACTCACCCCAAGGGTTGTGAGGCCAATGTTAGTCAGCAAATCGATTATGTTAAAGCGCAGGGGCCAATTGTAGATGGTCCTAAGCGGGTGCTGGTAATTGGTGCGTCCACGGGATACGGCCTTGCTTCACGTATTACTGCGGCTTTTGGCGCTGGCGCGGCCACCTTGGGTATTTTCTTTGAGAAAGAAGGGATTGAAAGAAAGCCTGGCACCGCTGGTTGGTATAACTCGGCAGGTTTTCATAAATTCGCCGAGGCCGAAGGCCTGTATGCTAAGAGCATCAATGGCGACGCGTTTTCTGATGCCATTAAAGAAAAGACCATTGCGCAGATTAAAGCCGATCTTGGTCAAGTCGACTTAGTCGTGTATAGCTTGGCCTCGCCGCGTCGCCAGCACCCTAAAACCGGTGTGGTGTACAACTCTACCTTAAAACCGATTGGTAAAGATGTTACCCAGCGCGGCGTGAATACCGATAAAGAAACCATCGAAAACTTTACCTTGGCTGCGGCCAGCGACGAAGAGATAAGCAACACTGTTGCGGTAATGGGTGGTGAAGATTGGCAAATGTGGATTGATGCACTGGACGACGCCGGTGTCCTAGCCGACGGCGCCAAAACTACTGCTTACACCTATTTAGGTGACCGTCTAACCTGGGATATCTATTGGCACGGCACGATTGGCGCAGCCAAGAAAGACCTGGACAAGCGCGTGATTAATATTCGCGAACGCCTCGCGGCCAAAGGTGGTGACGCGCGGGTGTCGGTCCTTAAGGCGGTAGTTACTCAAGCTAGCTCGGCAATTCCGGTTATGCCTCTGTATTTGGCGCTGCTGTTTAAAGTCATGAAAGGCGATGGCAGCCATGAAGGCTGTATTGAACAAGTTTACGGCCTGTTCAAAAATAGCCTGTATGGCAGCGAGCCAATTCGGGATGACGAGGGGCGTTTGCGCGCCGATGGCTTGGAAATGCGGCCAGAAGTACAAGATGCGGTTGCCAAAATGTGGGAAGCCGTGACTACTGAAAACCTTCACGAGACAACTGATTTTAGCGGCTACAAACGTGAATTCCTGCGCTTGTTTGGCTTTGAAATTGATGGCGTAGATTACGACGCTGATGTTAATCCAGAAGTAGCGATTAAAAACATGGTCTAATTTTGGCCCTGTTTGTTTAAAAAGGAAGCTGCGGCTTCCTTTTTTTATGCCCGTAGCATTTGCGGCAAGGCCCGCGCTGAGCTAGAGTGTGGCGGCTTTTTGCGTCGGAATTTCCATGTCTTTAATGTCTCGTCAATTATCCCGTCAGGAATTGAGTGCCCAGTTAAAATTGGCGCTGCCAATTTTTGGTGGCCAACTCGCCCAGTCGGCCAATGGCTTTGTCGACACGGTGATGTCTGGCCGCGTGTCCGCCTTGGATTTGGCGGCAGTGGGGGTGGGTGCCAGTATTTGGGTGCCGGTGTTCTTGTTTATGACCGGTATGTTGATGAGCGCCACCTCGGTGTTGGCTCGCCACGTTGGTGGCAAGCAATTGCAGCGTATCAACCCGCTGATGCATCAGGTGACCACTATCGCGATTGGGGTGGGGCTTATCGCCATGGTATTGTTGTGCAATACCGCGCCGCTACTCGAGTTTATGGATGTTGATCCCGCCATGCGTCCGCTGGTGCTGGAGTACCTGTTCGGCTTGAGCTGGGGAATGCCGGCGGTAGCACTGGTGTTGGCGCTGCGCAGCTATACCGAGGCCTTGAGCCACACCCGCCCAGTGTTAATCATTAGTGTTGTCGGGCTGCTTGCCAATATCCCTATCAATTACGTTTTGATCTACGGCAAGCTGGGCGTTCCCGCGATGGGCGGCGTTGGTTGCGGTTGGGCTACAGCAATTGTGATGTGGCTGATGGCTATAATGATGCTGGTCTATGTATATCGCCACCGGGTTTATCGAGAGGTTCGTTTAAGCTTTAAGCCTTGGCACTGGGAGCCACGCACCATCGCTTATTTACTTAAGCTGGGCCTGCCTGTTGGCATGACCATCTTTTTTGAAGTGAGTGTGTTTTGCATTATCGCGCTGTTTATCAGCCAGGCGGGGGCAGAAATTGTTGCGGGGCATCAGCTGGCGCTTAATTTTACTTCGCTGGTGTTTATGCTGCCCCTAAGTTTTGCATTGGCGGCGACCACGCGGGTCGGCCTTGCCCGCGGTGGCAATGACCCCGAGGGGCTGCGCCGCGCAGTGAAAATCGCGTTTAAAATTACCCTCTGTATCGGCGGCACGGCTGCGGCCTTACTGGTGCTGACCAGAGCTTGGATACCGTTAATTTATACCGATAACGCCGCGGTGATTAGCTTGGCGAGCTACCTTTTACTCTTTGCCGCCCTATATCAAATCTCTGATGCTATTCAGGTAACGGCAAACGGCTGTTTACGGGGCTTTGAAGACACTACTATCCCGATGGTATTGACCTTGTTCGCCTACTGGGGTGTTGGCCTGCCACTCGGCTATATACTCGCCATGACCGATTTAGCGGTGCCGGCGATGGGCCCCAGTGGCTTTTGGTTGGGTTTGTTTGCGGGGCTTAGCTCTGCCGCGGTATTACTTGGCCTGCGCCTGCGTTGGCGATTACGCCAGCCCTTGCACTAGGCTTGGTGCTTACGGGTGAATAATGCTGCGATGGCGCAAAGAGCGGGCTGGGTATTACTTGCGCTGTAACCGATTTATTACTGCGAATAGCAAAATCGTGACTGATACGTGGTTTATAGTCTGAATTACCGCTCATTACACGCCATTTTACCGCCCAGCTGGGGTTGGCCAGTAACTCATTACCCAATTGCATCACGCCCGCTAGGGTTAGGCGCAGTGGATTCATGTGTAAAGTTGGCTGGCCACTGAGACCAACGCGGGGCGTAGTGTTGCTGAGCGGGCAGTAGGTGCCAAAAATAATATCCCAAATATACAGTGGGCCACCGCCAATATTGACCAGATTCACTGCGCCGCTGCGCCCGCAGTGCTCGGGCTCTGAGGAGTGGTGCATATAGTGATATACGCCACCGCCCGAGATAAAACTCGCCACGCGAATGATTCGGCTGCGGGATGCCCAGCGATATAAGGCCGTCTGATGACCAAAAATCTCCGGAATCAAAATGAGGCAATTATAAATAATCACTTCGGTATATAGAGGATCAGTGCTGAATAGCTTGGTGCAGGCGCCCATCACTAAATTGTAGGGCAGGACTAAAAACACAAATAAGGGCAGGGCGCTAAACACTGCGAGAGTGGTGGGCTGGATCAGTGCCGGTGGCATGTGGTGAGGACGATGAAACAATAGCCATAGCAGCCGTTGGCTGTGGCCAAGGCGATGGAACCAGTAATGGAAAAATCCCGTTAGCACTGCAATGATAATGACCGCTAAGGGCGCTGGCGCATTGAAAAGGGTCGGAACATTCTGCATCACTAGCTGATGAGCAAGACTTACATTGAGATTTATCCAATGCCAGCCCACGCTAAAATCTAAACCAGATAAACTGCCAAGTACGGCAATGACCAGCAGTATTAAGGGGATGGCGGCGGTGGCGAGTATATTGGTAAGCAGAAAAACCGACAGCCACTGAATGGGGTAGGTCTTACCCTGTTCGCGCTTAAATAAAAAATAACCAGCCAGTATCATGACAAGCCTGAATAGGGTGGTGAATGCCAATAAGCAAAGAGCGCCATACCACAGCGAGGGCTGTTCATTGCGCAGCTGTTGCAAGCTATTGAGTAGGGGTTGAAAACTGACTAAGTCGCCAAGGCCGGGGCCGAGATACGCGCCTAGGTGCAGGAGCTGTAAAAATCCGATGCTGTAACTGAGGGCAAAGGCAATCACCAATGCATTGGCGAGTCGCCGATAGTGTTCGCCAATCTCGGGTATGTCAGTGTTGAACAGTAGATAGAATAAGCGTGTCACGAGTTTCTCTGCTTTGACCGCTACCGGCCCGAAAACCAGTGGTAAGACTAGTTGCACTAATCAGTGTTAGCGCTATTTGCACAATATACCATAAACGAGTATTTGCTGGCTGTTTTTTGACCTCATAACTTGCCACATTAGCCTGCTAGCTTAGTTTTGGACTCATAGCTTGCTATCGGTCAGTGAGGCTCTTACTCTGCTAGCTAAGGCTTTATGGTCAATTACGCGATAAGTTTAGAGGTGAGATGGGCTTTATGATGCAAGCAGGCGTATTGGAGACAATTCTTCCGGGTGTTCACCGCTTGGTAGCGCCTAACCCCAGTGTGTTAACGGGGCCGGGTACGAACACCTATTTACTGGGTAATAAGGCAATTACTATTTTAGACCCAGGCCCAGATATGCCAGCGCATACCGATGCCATTGTGGCAGCCGTGGCAAGTTTGGGGGGCGAGGTGGAGCGCATTGTGACCACCCACACCCACTCAGACCACTCGCCGGGCGCCGCCACCTTACAGGGTCATTATTCCGGTGTGCCGGTGATTGGCGCGCAGATTGTTGATGACGGCCATCAAGATCAGAGTTTTGCGCCCACCCAGGGCCTTGCCCACGACGATTGTTTTGTCATTGAGGACAGCTCGCTGCGTGCAATTTATACCCCTGGCCACGTTGCTAATCATTTTTGTTTTTTACATGAAGCCACCGGTACCGTATTTACTGGCGACCATATTATGCAGGGCTCGACCGTGGTGATTATTCCGCCAGCCGGGGATATGGCCGACTATGTTGACTCGCTTCGCCTGCTACTCGATTACCCCATGCACTATTTGGCGCCGGGCCACGGCAGTTTAATCGCTAACCCCCGCGCGGAGGTCGAGGCCTTGATTGCTCATCGTCAGGGACGGGAAGCGAAAATTGTCGCCGCCTTCAAAGAAGTCGTCAAAGGCGATCTCGACGACTTGGTGGCGGTGGCGTATCGCGATGTAGATGTCAGTATTCATCCCATCGCAAAATTGTCTTTATGGGCGCATCTGCTTAAATTAGAGAAGGAGTCTAGCGCTCGCCAACACGAGGGCCAGTGGGAGCTGGTGTAGATTGTAAGTAGAGAGGATATTTTTCTAGATTTAAGCAACGATGGAAAGGGGTTTGTATGCGTATCGGTGTACCCAAAGAAATCAAAGCTCAGGAGTATCGTGTTGGCTTAACTCCGTCGGCGGTCTTAGCGCTCACGCAGTGCGAGCATCAGGTTTTATTGGAGGCTGGGGCCGGTTTAGGCTCGGGTTACGGTGACGAGGAATACCAAACCAGCGGTGCTCACATCGTCGCTAGGGTGGGCGATCTATACCGGCAAGCCGAACTGATTGTGAAAGTAAAAGAACCACAGGCCGAAGAAGTAGCGCGGCTGCGCGCAGGGCAAATTTTGTTTTGTTTTTTGCACCTTGCCCCGAATCGCATACTGACCGATGCCCTTATAGGCAGTGGTGCCCACTGTATTGCCTACGAAACGATTACCGATGAGCAGGGGCGCCTCCCGCTGCTCAAACCCATGAGCGAAATTGCTGGGCGCTTAGCCACTCAGGCGGGCGCTCACTGCTTGGAAAAAGCCCAAGGTGGTTCGGGGGTTTTGCTGGGTTCGGTAGCGGGCTTAGATCCTGGTCATGTTTTAATTTTTGGCGGCGGTGTCGTCGGTAGTAATGCCGCCGATGTGGCGTTGGGCATGGGCGCCAAAGTTACTTTAATTGAACCTTTTGCGCCACGTCGCCAGAGTTTGCGCAGCCAATTTACAAGCGATCGCTTTACCGCAATTGGCAGTGAGGAGCTCGATGTGTCGGCGCTACTGGCCGAAGTCGATATGGTTGTTGGCGCCGCATTGGTGCCAGGGGCAGCGGCGCCTAAACTGTTAAGCGCCGAGGACCTCAAGTACTTGGCAGTTGGTTCCGTATTGGTTGACATTGCCGTTGATCAAGGCGGATGCTTCGCCACCACTCGGCCCACCACCCACTCGGCCCCAACCTTTGTCGAGGCGGGGATTGTCCATTATTGCGTCGCGAATATCCCCAGCGCGGTGGCGCGTACGGCCACCCAAGCACTCAGTCAGGCGAACTTGCCCTATGTGCAAAAACTGGCGGGCAGTGGTTTGCGAGATTGCTTACGTGCTAATCCTGGCTTAGCTGCCGGTCTTAGCGTGGCGCGGGGAATATTGACCTGCCCCGCGGTTGCTGGCGCTCAGCAGCGGGAATCTAAGCCTTGGAGCGCGGTGCTTGAGTGAGCAACCACGCCGCGCTTTGCGATAGTAAATCCTTTGATTGGCTAACTGAGTAGCGGGTCAAAAGCGGCGGTGTAGACGTCCAATTCTAGACTGCTACACCGCTAACCTTCGTTCCTTGCTCGGTTGTTAAGACTATTCAAACGCATTTATTTTTTGAAAAACTGATTGAATAATTGCTTGGCTGCTTCCCCATTCTCGCCGCCCATTTTACGGTCGATTAACTCCTGGGTTTTCTCCTCGATTTTATTCTTGGCTTTTTCCTTGGCAATGTCCTCAATGACACGGAAGTCCGGCAGGCAACTGGTGGCGCCAACCTTGTCAAAGCTCGCTTTGCAGCGAATAGGAATATCGCGATTCAATAACTTTTCATTATTTATTTTGCAGGCCATAGCCGCTTGGTCGGCTTGGGCGAGACGGCTATTCAATACCACGTCAAAGCTGTCTTCGGTTAAATCAACTTTACCGCTGCCACGCAGGGCCAGCTTGCTTACCCCAGCGCTTAGCTGTTCGATTTTTGCCACGCCTTTGGTGATCACAATCTTGGTGGTGGTGTCTTGCAGGTCACTATACAAGGGCCAATTATTAGGATCGAAGGTTTCCTGCTGCAGGCGAGTTACCAGCTGGCAGAAAGCGCGCTCGATATTCATATTGGTTAAACGTAGTTTCTGTGCGCTTAGTGCGATATTACCGTCGAGGTTCTTTTTAAGGCTGCTAATAGTGCTGCCGCTGGTGTTGAGGTCGAGATTAACATTGCTGAGCCCAGACAGTTCTTGGCTAATCTCTAAGGCGGTTAAGACCTTACCTAGCGGCAGTTGTTCGCTGTCGGCCTTGAAGCGAATTTTGGCTGCGCTGGCGCGGGAGTCCAGTTCGGTTTCAATTTTAAAGGGGCTATCGTAAACAAGGCCGCTAAACGGACTAATACGGCTAAGCCCTTGCTTGGCAGCAAGTTTGATATTGAGATTTTTAAAGGGTAATTCGCTTACCACTAGCTCACCAACTTTAAGGCTGGCATCAAGGTTTAGGCTATTTAACAGCTCTCTGGGCAGGCCGAGCTCATCGCTGCTCGGGGCGCTTGGTGGCGGAGCTTTATCGTTGGCCTTACTTGCGTCCGCAGCTGGCTTAGGAGGTAAATAATGGTCGAGATTAATTTTATCAACAACAAAACTCAATCTGGTGGCCTGGTCTTTATTCATAGGCAGGCTTACTTCACCGCTAATTGTGCTTGTGTCTAAAACGGCGTTGAGATCGGAAATGGCAATAAGCTTGTCGTCGCCGTTGATCTTGGCTTTTAAGCCCACCTTGCTGAAACTACTGGCTTCGGCCATCTCGGGAAGGCTAATGGCCAAGGTTTTAGCAATATTGCGGAAATTTGCTGGGCTGAGCTGCAGGCTGGCCTGATATGCCAAAGGACTAATGCTCGCGTTGGCCTCGCCTTTTAGGGTTAGCGTGTCACTACCAATATCGGCGGCCAATACTGTGTTATTTGCAGTGAAGCTGTTTAGTGCCGCATCAACTTTCAGTAGGGTGTCGAGTTTGATTTTAGTACTAATGGGAGTTTGATGCGCTGCGCTGTAGTTGAGCGCCGACTCCAAGCGCAAAGGCTTTGCGTCGCCGCCAGGCTGAATAGCCCCGCTGACATCAAGGGATTTTAATTCCAGCAAAGTGCCGTCTTTGGCCTGGTATTGCATACTGGTATCTTGCACTGCGAGTTCTGACAGTGACCAAACCAAGGCGTCTTTAAAATTGGCGGTAGCCGCCAGCTTGAGTCGCGTTTTTGCAGAGAGCTGTGCCTCTTTACTTTGGTGTTCGGCGCTGAGGCTGATGTCGCCATCATTAACAATAATATTGTCTAAGGTGTCGTTGATTTGTATTGTGGCGTTGAGGCTAAAATCTGCAGCTAAGCTTTGTTGAGGATCTTTGAATCGGAGCGCAGCGTTTAATTCAAGAGGGAAGGCCTCGTTATTCAACTGAATGTTTTCGCCGCTTAAATTGAGTTGGTCGAGGCTGATGTTTTGTCCGGTTTGGGCGTTGCGGTAATGCACAGTGCTGTTTGCGAGCTGAAATTTTTGAATACCCAGCTGCTGGGCTTTATTACCTTCATTTGTTGGTGTTTTTTCGGTGGCCGCAGCCTGTTTTCCTATCTTGGTCCAATTGCCAATGCCTTGGTCGTCGACAACTAAATTGGCATTCAGGCCCTTAAGCGTGACGCCTTTAATAACAATGTTTTTTTGCAGCAAGGGTTTGAGGGCTACGGCGAGTTGAGCTTGCTCAAAGCGCATAATCTCAGTGCTTTTTCCTGTATTTGAGTCGGCCGTGGTGGTGGAGTCAGGTATTGCTAAGCTGGCGGCACCAACGGCGATCTGGATGTCGGGAAAAATCTGCCAAGATAAATCGCCATCAAGATGTAAAACCAAGCCTTGATCGGCGGCGAGCTTTTCGATTTCACCTTTGAAAATATTGGGGTCTAGCCAAAATGCTAAGGCGGCGAGGGCGCTGCCGGCCAGAATGACAATACTGACCAGTCCGATAAGCGTGTATTTTATTGCGCGGGACATTTATCTCTCCATGTATAGCGGTCGTAGCAGCTTAGCGCGCCACATGTTAATAGCTGTATTGGTTTGACAGATCGCCGCTTATTAGTTCGCAGCTTGGTGTCGGCCAGCGTAAGGGCTCTAAGTATAGCCAAGTGTGCAGCAATCGCTGTGCCATTGGTATGATGCTCAGCATTACGCAAGAATCGGGTGGCAAGATCATGATGTGGTGGTCACACTGAGATCTATTCAACTAGTAGTGGCTGGGGCGCTATGACAGAGCAGCATATAAATTATCAGCGGGTGGCGAAGGCAATTCACTATCTCAGTGAGCGACAGGCGGCGCAACCGAGCTTGGCTGAGCTGGCCAACCATGTTGGCTTGAGCGAGTTCCATCTGCAGCGCGTATTTTCGGAGTGGGCGGGCATCTCGCCCAAGCAGTTTTTGCAGTTCTTGACCAAGGAGCGGGCTAAACAGCAGCTGCGTAAAGCCAGCGTGCTCGAGGCGGCGCTCGCCTGTGGCTTGAGCGGTAGCGGTCGCTTACATGATTTAATGATCAAAGCCGAGTGTATGACACCGGGCGAATACCGTAGTTTGGGGGCAGGCTTGCAGATTGTCTATGGGATTCAAGCTTCGCTTTTTGGCTACTGCCTTATTGCCAGTACTCAGCGCGGGATCTGCAAAATGGCCTTTTTTGACGACCTTGGCGAAGAGGGTGCGGTACTGCACGAACTGCAGCAAGAGTGGCCAGCGGCGGATTTGCAGCGGGATCAGCAGGCCGTCGCGGGCGTTTTTACACAGGTGTTTTCAGGTCGGGGTGATCCCTCGGCGCAGTTGCGGATATTGCTCAAGGGCAGCGAATTTCAGCTTAAAGTCTGGGAGGCGCTAATGGCTATTCCCCACGGTGAACTGTGTTCTTACCAGCAAATAGCTGGGGCGATGGGGATTCCGTCGTCGGTGCGCGCGGTGGCCAGTGCTATTGCTCGCAATCACGTCGCCTACCTTATTCCCTGTCACCGCGTAATTCGTAGTACCGGCGAATTCAGTCAATATCGCTGGGGTGCCCAGCGCAAGCAAGCTATGCTGGTGCACGAAGCAGCGCAAACGCCAATATAAATAATGAAATGGACGCCCCTTCTATACTGTGAGTACCGAAGTTACTTTTGGAAATCGGAGGGCCATTATGAACACAGTAGCGGTAGTAGGTATCGATCTGGCGAAGCAGGTTTTCCAGATACATTTTGCAGATGAATTTGGAAATAAGCTTCTCAATAAGCAAGTTCGAAGAAGTAAGTTATTGTCGGCACTAAATCAATTGCCGCCATGTTTGGTTGGTATGGAGGCCTGTGGTAGCTCGCATTATTGGGCAAGAGAAATCAGAGCTTTAGGCCATGAGGTTAAGCTCATGGCACCGCAATATGTTAAGGCTTATGTTAAGACCAACAAAAATGATTCTGCCGATGCAGAAGCGATCGCCGAAGCGGTGACCAGACTGGGCATGCGCTTCGTTGATATAAAAAATGCAGATCAGCAATCAGTTTTGTTGCTGCACAGAGAGCGTGAAGGGTTAACGAGGGAGCGAACATCACTCATAAATCGGATTAGAGGCACACTGAGTGAGTTTGGGGTCATTATTCCGAAAGGGCCTAATAAATTAAAAGTGTGGTTCAGGGATGAATATTCCCGCCACGAGGCAGCCTTACCAAGTATTTTGCAGCGGCATACCCAGCGCTTACTGCAGCGTCTACGGAGTCTTGAAGGCTCGATAGCGGCACTTGATGAGGAAATTGATGCTGAGAGTCAAAGTGATGAGGCATGTCGTCGACTGGAGGAAGTGCCTGGTATCGGAAGATTAACGGCTTCAGCGCTTCGGGCCTCAGTAGGCAATGCGCGATCATTTAAAAACGGAAGAGAATTTGCGGCGTGGCTAGGGCTGGTGCCACGACAGTATTCGAGCGGCGGAAAGCAGCGGCTGCTAGGGATAAGTAAGCGCGGTGATGCCTATTTGAGGCGAATGTTAATTCATGGAGCCAGAGCTGTACTCCGGCACATGAACCCGAAACGTAGTGTCACGCCGTGGTTAGACTCGTTGTCGAGACGGCGGCATCGTAATGTAGTAATTGTTGCGCTGGCGAATAAGTTGGCGCGCATAGCTTGGGCGCTGCTATTCCATCAGCGTCGATATGAGGAGCAGTATCTCGTTACTGCAATGTAAACAAGGATGACGTCAGTTTGTGCGTAGGTGAAATAGTATTGATGGCAAGACGGTTGCACCGTGGTCTGGTAAATCTGATCTTAACTTTGTTCTTCGAGAACGATTCAAATGTTTAGAGCCAGATCAGCGGAATTCATTAGGGACAGAGGCAGTGCTTCAATTAAAGTCCGAACAGATGGCTGCACAACCAAATTGTTTCAATATTTTACTTGCACAAAATGGGGCGTCCATAGATGTTAATGTCGGCGGGCGTGCTGCTAATTTGTAGATGCTGTAATGTGCCCTTGTTATGATTCCTTGCCGTAGCTGTCTGGTGTATTGGCGAAAACAAAGCCCAATCATCGCTGTCTATCTTTAATAATTCATACCCCCAGTAGAAAACTTAATTCACCACAGTGGAGTAGCTATGGACGATATACCGCAGTTATCAGAGCCAGATAAATTAGAATACGCGGGTTTTTGGATACGGGTGCTGGCTTCCATTATCGACACCATGTTGTTTGGCCTGCTGCTAATTCCTATTTTTGCCCTCACCATGGGCGATGCCCAGTGGTCGAGTATGGAGCGTGACGGTATGCACGCCTCAACAATGTCCTTCCAAGCAATGGGGATGAGCAGTGGTTTGGGAATATTATTAAACTATGTTCTGCCCGCGGTGGCCGTTATGGTGTTTTGGTTTTACAAGTCGGCTACGCCGGGCAAGATATTGCTGAAGCTCCGTATTGTTGATGCCAAAACTGGCGGCAAGCCCTCCGCGTCACAGTGGTTGATTCGTTATTTTGGCTATTATCTTTCGACCTTCGTAATGATGCTGGGTTTTATTTGGGTTGGCTTGGATCGTCGCAAGCAGGGCTGGCATGACAAGATTGCTGGTACGGTGGTCATTAGCGACAAGGCCAAGGAGCCGGTGCGGTTTCAGGGGTAGTAGTAAAAATCCCGATCATATAGGCAGTTTCGGTTAGGAACGTGTATGGTAGCGATTTTATTTTTAGATTTTTGTAAACAGGAGAATCAGTAGCATGAAAGCCCCATTTATTGCAGCTTTACTATTGGCTAGCGCGAGCAGTTCGGTAATGGCCGGCGGCGTCGCGTTTCGCTTTGGCTCAGACAGCTTTGGTGTGTCAGTGGCCGGCGATATGAGCCCAGAAAGCAGTGCACAACTGGACTGGCTACATCACGATGATGATGCCGATATGGTCGCTTTGGGTTTGTATGCCAATGGCCAGCGCGGCGCAGTGAGTGGTCGCGTAGGGGCTAAAGCGATTGGTCTTGAAGGTGACGACGCCGATGTTAATGGCGGCGCGGTCGCGTTTGGCGGCGACGTAAGCTTGCCCTTAAATGAAATTGTGCGCTTACGTGCTGGCTTGTATTACGCGCCAGAAGCCACTGGTTTTGGCGATATTGAGGGCTATGACGAATGGTCTGTTAGCGCTGAATTTAGCCTCTTCCAAAATTCCGCTATTCAAATCGGTTATGGCAGTATGGATTTTGATGCCGACACCGGTAAGAAATTTGAGTTTGAAGAAGGCGCCTTTGTGCGTTTACAGCTGCGCTTGTAAGGCCAAGCTAAGTCTTCGTCAGAAGCCCCGCTTTTTATAAAGTGGGGCTTTTTTATAAGCTAATAATTGACCGCAGGCAGCAAAAATTTGCTTAGGGTATAGTCATCCGATTACTCATTAGCGCCACCAACACTTGGTGACGGTATAAACCGTGGCGGGGCTATCTGCGGCAGTGAAAGTGCAAGAATCTTGAGGTGGATTTGGTCATCGAATCATTGTAGCTGCCACCATGCCTGTCGGCCCAGCTCATGGCCGGAGCCCCTTTCTAGCGTAATGCCAATACCGCCTCGCGAGCCCGAGGTGTATTTATACTCCTTTTCGCCGGCGCCAATGATACCTGGGCGGGTGAGTAATTGATCAAATTTTTTAGCGCTGGATGGAAAAAATTCGTCGCTGAGATTCGTCATATCATCGTCGTTAATTAAACCGTCGCCATTGATGTCGATCACGGTGTCGGGGAGGCGACCGCCATTAATGCTGTCAATCTCCATCAGCCAGCCAGTGCCACCGAAATTGCAGGGATCGGCCGAGGGAATGAGGGTGGCAAAGATCACGCGGCCATTACGCAAAATGGCTTGGTCGATGACTCGCTCACCGGCGCCATTGGCGGCAGAAGGGCTTGTTAAATCTACGTACCAACCTGCTTTTGCGCCGTAATCAACCGTGGTATTTGATACCACTCGAACAGCAAATTCGGCACTGCCACCGCGCAGCGTGGGTGTGCCCTCATAGCTAATTGTCTGCTGCTGTAAATTACTGCGCGCTAGGATTTGGCTGCCGTTGTCGCGAAGGCCGTAAAAGCTTTGTAGTTGTGGTGAGCTAGTGACGAGGGAATCGCCGTTTTCAAAATATTTGCCGGTGCCGAAATAAATCATGATGCCGCCGTCGGGATGGCGTCCAGAGGTCATTCCTGCGGTGATAGCTTGCGCGCTGCCGTCTGGTGCTTTGGCGACAAAGAATGGCTTTGGTGTGTTCCCCGATTTAAAAGCAACTTTCCATTGGCTGCTATTGTTGCTGCTTAAGTCAAACTTCCATACATTGCCATTGAGGTCGCCGGCGTAGACATAATCGGTAATACGGTCGCTGTCGCTATCTACTGCCAAAATATCGCCTAGACCGTTATTGCTGCCGGCGACCTCGGTGTCGATTGCTTTGATTAATTCCCCAGTTTGAAGATTAACTAATAATAATTTTACGGTGTCGCCGCTGTTATAGCCGTTGCCAAATATTGCGACCCAGTCGCCACTTGCCAGCCGCGTGAGCACAGGATTACTCATACTCATACCGAGTTTATGGCTGTCGCTGGCGCTAGTGTGGAAATCCCACAGTATATCGCTGCTGTCGACGTTGCTGGGGTCACTGACATCAATTGCAAATACTGAACCGCCTCCGGCGCCGCTGCTGCCCACCAATATCGAGTGCCATGAGTCATTCCAATAGGCATCTAACACGAGGGGTGAGCCGTCTACGAAATATTTGTGGCTGTAATCGGGTTTGCTCAGCGATGCTAAATTCGGGTAGGCGCTAGCCGGTATATAGGCAAATTCCTCGGTGCCACTTGTTGCGTTTAAAGCATGCAACATACCGTCGTTGGCGCCAACATAGAGCATGGGTGGTTTGGTTTTTTTTGCACTTAGGTAGGCTTCATAGCTGCTGCCGGCGCTGCCAGGCAAGCGCTTAAAACCGTAGTTTTGCTGCCAGTGAAAATAGGGGTTGGAGTTGATGATATCGCCAAGCAGGTGCGAGCGAATACGGTAATTGGCGTTCAGCCCTTCTAAGCTTTGATCGCCACGTAACCAATTTACGCGCTGCGGTCCCGCAATTGATATATCGGCAGCATTGAGGTCGACCGTGAGCGCCAGCTGTTCGGTTACAGATAAATTGTCCCAGCTGAAGTCTACGGCAGTTCCTGGGCCTGAGATTGGGCTTATCCACGTTAGTATATTGCGGTTGGCGTGCGGGGGGATGCCGCCATTGGAATTAGTATCCCATTGCTCAGTCGCTAAGTCCCCATCGCTGTCTACTTCGTAGGCCTGTATTTGCCCAGACCAATCGCGACTATCGTAACGGGCCTGGAATATTATGGTGTCGGAATCTAAACGGGTGGAATTAGTCGCAATAGAGGCCGATGAGCTAATTGATTGCAGAATTTGGGTGATTGCAGACTTTAATTTCTCGGCGATTTCAACGGGTTTGCTGGCAATCAGCAGTGCGCCACGACCATTGATAGTGGCGTGCCACAAATCGTCGATGGCGGTGGGGCTGCGATTCTCAAAGGAGGTATGCCAGCTTGGTGGGCTTGTATAGGGATCAGCTGGGTTGTCGGGGTCATATAAAATACCGCCAGTGCCCAAGGTGACTGCATAGCTGAGCATGTGTAAATCGGTTTTGCAGTCTAGGGCAGGAGGTGGATTCTTACGGTTACAGGCCGCCGCCATTGGCACTTGCCCAGTGGCGAAATTTAAGCGCAGCGGATTGTCGTAATATTTCATGGCGATGTCGGCCATGGTCGAGCTAGCGGTGTCTTCGTAGGGCGCACCTTTACCTGCGTCTTCATTGCCGACACCGCTGATGCTACTGACGTTGCTATAGCCATCGGTAAAGAGGATGGCGGCATTGGCTTGGCAGGCGTGGGTAATAGGCGCAGCGCTATCGCTGCGCTGAAACTGGCTGCCGGCATGATTGAGGGCTTCGCGATTTGGGGTGCCGCCGCTATTGCCGCCGCGGGTGTAAAGAGTGTCGTAAAAGCTGTTACGGTCGGCACTATTAGCGAGTGTTTTCATGCTGACATCGCGGAGGTTATTAATGGTGAATTCGCCAAGCCGCACATTATTCACGTCAAAGAACGACAGCGCGACACCAGCGCGAGTCGCTAAATGACGTTTGCGATAATAGGAAAACCAATTGGCAAAGTTCTGGGCCATCGCGGTATAGGCCGCCGACGTTGAGAAATTCGCAGATTTAATTTCATAGCCATAAAGCGCGCTTGCGCCGTCTGGGGTATAGCCTGTTAATGTGGTGCCGGTATAGCCATAGTCGCTGGCTAGCGGCTCTTTTAAATAAAAGGTAGCGGGGTAATAGTTAATTATTTGGCTGCCAGCACTTGTTGCTACGTTGCCGTTACTCAATAACATGCCAGTTTGAAAATAGAAACTTCCGGTGGCGATGTTTATGTTTGGTAGGAGATTAAAAGTGAAATCGCCTACGCTGGGATCACTTGGCGCACTGGCAGGAGTGATGTTGGCGAAGATATTGGTGCCAACACTGGGCCAAGGTAGGTAGCTGTCATCTGGATTAAAATAGGCCTTGTTGTAATCTGGCGAGCGTGCGAAGGCAAATTGCGCCGTGGGTGGAACTGCGTAGTGGTCATTGTTGTCATCCCCATAAACGCGTTTGCCAGCACCGGTGCCATTGGGGAAAAGATAAATATATTTTTTCCAAGTGCCGTCGGCGCCGCCGACCTTATTGAAATTGAGGACGCCAGCCGCACCGGCATCGTTTTTATCTAAGCCGACAAAACTTTTATTGCCAGTGTGCCACCACAAGGCGCCATCGTTAGTGGGCATGAGCAGCTCAGCGTCCATACTGCCCGAGTCATCAATAGCGATAATAATATTCGGCCTAACGCCGGTGGCCAGCGACAAAGGGGTGTCGGCAATATCGATCTCGGCCAGGCTATACGCTGAACTAATAGCGAGTAACACTGGGCCGAGTGTTCGCTGTGTCCAGCGCAAGGCGGCATTCCCGTTCATACTCGGTCCCCATTGTTTTATTCGCGGCGATATATAGTGCGCAGCACTACCATGGCGCGGTCGCTAAGCCCAAAGCCTCTGGCAGTAACACGATAATTGGTGATTATTTGTACTGCGGTACCGGCATCAAGCGGTGCTTTAGCATCGTCAACTTGTTTAAGTTCTTCGATATAAAATTGCGGTGCGCTAGATGTGTCATCAATGGCGTTGGCGGTGCGCCAGCCAGTGGAAGCAGGCTCGCGCCAGTTTGGCGGAGTGCATTCTTGTCCCGTGCCGCTGCATTGCTGGTACATGCCATTGCTGCCGTCGAAGGGTCCTACCGAAGCGCCTTGCAATACCAATTCACCGGCGCGGAGCGCAGCCTCGGCGGCTTGAAATGCGGTGTTAGTGTCGCGGGCATTGCCCGCCATACGCTCCTGTAAGGTAGTAGATTGCAGGGCGCTGGCGCAAATAGCGGTGAGGATCAGCATAAAGACCAGGCTGATAAGAAGTACCGCGCCATGCTGGGACCGCTTGTTTAAAACCATACAATAAGTCCTCACGGCAGACGATTGCGAATGGCCACCGCGGTGCTATATACCTGACGCAAGCGCTGATCACTGGGCACAGCCGCACCGTTGAAAATAAGATTATTTTGTACGAACTCCCCCGCAGCGCCGACGATGTTGTCATCGGTGCTGTGCATGAGTAATTCAACGCGAACACTCAGTACCGCAGCCCAATTACTGACCTCGGCGGCGCTGCGGTAAACATCAATATTGCGGTCGTCGTTAGTGTCTTCACCGTAGCTTACTTGCATATCTTCAACCCCTTCCACCAGCTCGGTGGCAACTGGTGTTGCGCCGCTGCCAAGATTGCGGGCCTGCACCCACAGCGAGTGAATGGGATTGCCCGCTGGGGTGTTGCGGCCGGTGTCGCGCACAAAATAGACGAGAGATTGAAAGCCCATAATCTCAGCATCGCTACCGTAAACCTTGCTTAGCCTGTTAGTGATATTGTTGTTACTGGCGTGAGCGATGGTGATATGGCCGCTATTGCCATTGCTATTCGATACCGTCGTTGCGCTGAAGAGATCGGCGGTAATGCAGTCAGTAATAAAAACGAAGTCGTCGGCGCCTATACCGGCAGGGTTGCTGTTAATTTGGATGTTGGCGTTGTTAGCTCCCATATTGCCGGTAAGCGAGGCGGCTGGGGTGACTGCGCGTTGAATAAACACCATGTCGGTATTTTCTACAGCGTCGTAGTCGTTGTCGGCTCCGACATTGTCTTCGCCCACCAACACGCCAGTGCTAATAAAATTCAAATCATCTGGTGGATTCTTGGCAATAATATTTACCGGAATGCGCTGTAGGTTTGCGCAGCCCATATAACCAGACATCCGCAAATCCCTGCTGAGAAAGCTAGCGGCGAAGCGACCGCTCTCCTGCAATCGCGCGGCGGCTTCGAGTACTCGTTGGCTGCGCTGGCTGGCAAGGGTAACTTGGATTACGGCGGCGCTGAGTAAGAGGCCAAGGCTCATGGCAATCATTAGTTCAACAATGCCAAAACCAATTTGAGCACGCAGCTTCATAGCGGCCACCTCACAGCTCGGTAGAAAAGATAAAAGCCTGCATGTTCCCACCGTCAGCATTGGCCTCGCGGCTACGGCTAATACGGCTTTCATCCCACTGCACGGTAACTGTAAAAATATTGCCCTTTTTGGCAATGGCGCCGTCGCCCGCCGTTAAGCGTGACCCAATAGCGGTAAACCAGTCTTGAAGATCTATTTGGGCGATAGTGTTCGGCGTTATGCTGGGTGCCTCGGCACTGAGGGAAATTGTGTAATCGCCCGCTAAAGCCGCATTGCGATTGGCGCGCATGCGATCGACTATTTCATAGGCCAGTAGGGTGGCGTGGGAGCGCACATCGGCAGTTTGATTGAACTTGATGGCGTTAAGATGGGTAGCGACGCTGCCCATTACACCAGTGGCTGTCACTAAAAGGGCGACCAATACTTCGATTAGGCTGTAGCCTGCGGAGCGCTGAGATTTTGTCATGGCAAATTCCATTTGCGACTATCGAACTACAGTGAAAAAGCGTGAATGCTTTACTGCTATGCAGTTGCATCATTGCAGAACACTTAATGCACTGATCTAAAATATCGTACCAATCCGTGGTACTTAATTACCGTGCCCAGCAAAGCTTAGGTAATTCAATTGCCAGAATATTGGCAGATATTAGTAGTGCTTGTCTAGTAGCGCGCGCGGAGATAAATGTGTTGATACTTAGGTTTGCGGCTTTATTATTTATGTGGAATTGAATAAGACGCCATTTTAGATTCATATTTTGAAACCATTGATTGTGAGATGAATAGCCCCTAATCGTTGTTTTAAAGCTCGCGTGCGGTGAGGTAAATCCGCAAATCAAACTCCAACTGGTGGTAGTGGGGCAGCATGTATTCGCAGAGTTTATAGAAGGCTTTGTTGTGATCGTGCTCTTTCAGGTGAGCGAGTTCATGGACCACTATCATTTCTAAGAATTCGGGGGGCGCTGCTTTAAATAGCGAGGCGACACGAATTTCTTTCTTGGCTTTTAACTTTCCGCCCTGCACTCGCGATACCGCAGTGTGTAAGCCGAGTGCGCGGTGGGTTAGGTCGAGGCGGTTGTCGAATAAGACTTTGTCGATTTGCGGGGTGTTGCGCAGGTTTTTCTGCTTCAATTCTGTGACATAGCGATATAGGGCTTTGTCACTTTGAATGTCGTGGCGTTGCCCGTAGCGCTGCTCTAGGTAGGCGTCAATGCGCTGCTCAGTGATGAGTTTGCGCACTTGGTTTTGTAAATGCTCAGGGTAGGCTTGCAAGTATTTTAAATTGAGATCACTCACAGTCATAGTCGCCTGCCCTTAATTACGCTGCGTGTGCCGCGTAAGCAACGGTAAATGCGGCTTCTTGAAACTGCTTTAATCCGGTATCGGCAAACTGGATAGGGCAGGGATTCTCGGCAATGGCGGCTTTGAGTTGACTGGTGTTTAGCACCTGCACGTCGAGATTGGCAATTAACTGAATAGCGGCTTCGAGTTTAAAACTGACGGCGCCACCGGCAAATTTTCCTTTTGTTAAACGGCCTTTTATAACTACTTTGTCTACGCTGTAATCGCTCATTAACTTTGCAAAGGCCGCTTGAAATTGCACAAGTTCTTCGCGGCCATGTTCTTTAGCTAGGCTTAATTTGCGAGCTCTGCAATCGGGAATATTAAATTGCTGCTTCTCTAAATTAAGCAAACAAATAACGGCATCATTGCCGCTGAGTTCTACACCACAAATTCGCATTATGTATTCCTGATATGAGTGTTAATTTTCTGAATTGTAAAACTTACGTTCCACAAAAGGTTTGCAGTACTTGCTCGTTGCTTTTGGCGGGCATGGCGTAGCGCAGCTTTTGTGGGTCAAGATCGTGGGGCTTGGCGAGCACCTCGACCAATTGATTAAAAAAGCTAAAATCGCCATTGCGCTCGGCGGCTGTTATGGCTTCTTGCACTAAATGATTACGGGGAATAAACACCGGATTAGCCTTAAACATTTGCGCTTGGCGCTGTTCAGCAGTTTGCGGGTCGTCACTTAGGCGCTGGCGCCACTGTTGCAGCCAAGGCGTAAAGGCGTCGCTAAATTCAAATATTTCACGAATGCTGGTGTTGATGCAGGCGCCTTCATTGGCTAACTCGCTGAGGCGGCGAAAGCACAGGGTAAAGTCGGCACGCTCTTTTTTCATCAAGATCAGCAGGTCTTGATAAAGGCTGTCGTCGTCGGCGGTGAAGCTGCTCACGCCAAGTTTGTCTTTGATAATATCTTGGTAAGCCACCAAAAAGAGGTTTTGAAACCCGTCAATGGCTGCTTGGGCGATGGCGACAGCAGTGTTTTCATCGGCCTCGGGGCTCGGGTCTAAGATAGGCAGCAGCGCTTGGGCGAGCTGCATAAGGTTCCAATGAGCAATCGCCGGCTGGTTGCCGTAGGCGTAACGGCCGTTGTGGTCGATCGAGCTAAATACGGTTGCAGGATCAAAGCTTTCCATAAACGCGCAGGGGCCGTAGTCGATGGTCTCGCCGCACAGCAACATATTATCGGTGTTCATTACGCCGTGAATAAAACCTACAGATTGCCACTGGGCGATGAGTTTGGCTTGGCGGTCAATAATCGCATTGAGCATGCTTAACACTGGTTTGCTGGTTTGCGCTGCCGCCGGGAAGTGTCGCGCTATTAAATAGTCGCTCAGTATTTGCAATGCTTCGGTGTCGCGGCGGGCAGCAAAGAATTGCATGGTGCCAACGCGGATATGGCTCTGGGCCACGCGGCTAAAAACGGCGCCGGGCAAACCTTGGTCGCGAAATACCATCTCGCCAGTGGTCACTGCACCAAGGGCGCGGGTGGTTGGGATATTTAGCGCAGCCATAGCTTCGCAGAGAATATATTCGCGGATTACCGGCCCGAGCGGTGATTTGCCGTCGCCGCCCCGAGAGTAAGGGGTACGCCCCGAACCTTTTAGCTGCCAGTCGTAGCGTATGCCGTCGCGGGCCATTAGTTCGCCGAGTAATACCGCGCGGCCGTCGCCAAGCTGGGGATTCCAGCCGCCAAACTGGTGGCCAGCATAGACCGCTGCTAGGCTTTGGGCACCGGCAGGTACGTGATTGCCTGCCATAGTGGCAATGCCTTCGGGCGAGGTCAGCCATTCAGGCGAAATATTGAGCTGCTTGGCTAATTTGGTGTTGATTCGAATTAGGTCTGGGTTGGCGACGCTGGTGGGTGCTTGCTTGCTGTAAAAGCGCTCGGGAAGCTCAGCGTAGCTATTGTCAAATTCAGGGCTGGATGATGGCGTCATGACATTGGCCTGTATAAAAACGGTAAAACGGCGGGTGTAGAGTGTAAGTGCCGGTGCAGTGGAGGGGATTGTACCTTAATAGTGTTGTATTTCCTGCAATGGTACTGCTGGTCTTGGCCGCTGAGGCAGTTGTTAGCAAGATGAGTGAAATACGCGACGGGAGCGTCCAGACCAAGTAAAATCGCCGCCAGTGGCCTAAAACGGGCCAATTTAGGCGCTGCCCCAAGGATAAAACTAAACGCATAATTGAGCGCCCTATATAACTAAGGATTTGAGCATCATGCCGTGGTTTACCCGTTTGTTTTTTGTGCTGTGTCGACTGTTGTCGGCGCCATTCCTCGCTGGGGTAAAGCCCAAATTACTGCAATTTGACGAGGCCTTGCACGACGAACTACAGGGCAAGCCGGTGTGCTACGTACTGCGCTTGCACAGCTGGACAGACCGTTTCTTGCTAGAGCGCATCTTTAAGGCCCACAACCTGCCCCTATTGCGGGCGTCGCCGGGTAAACTGCCAGACACCGAACGCGCGGGCTGCCTGTATTTGCCAGTGTTGGCGGGTCAGCGCGGCGGTTCACGCGGCCAGCAAACCATGGCAGGGCTTATTCAGCAAGCTGCACAGGGCGACTACCCCCTTCAGATTGTGCCGGTGTCAATTTTTTGGGGTCGCAACCCCGGTAGTGAAACCTCATTTTTTAAGTTGTTATTAGGTGACGGCGAACGCGCCGGCGCACTGCGCAAACTGCTTATTATTATTGCGCAGCGGCGCAATGTTCTAGTGCATATTGCCCAGCCCTTAACCTTTGACAAGTTTGTAGAGCGCAAGCAAGACCCCGCCGCTGCGGCGGCCATGCTGGCGCGCTTGATGTCTTTCTATTTTTCGCGGCGTGCCACCGCAACCTTGGGGCCGCATTTATTGTCTCGGCAGCGGATTGTAGACGTGGTGCTGCGTCGACAATCAGTGCGTGATGCCATCGCGAGCGCGTTGGAGTCACCGGACGAAAACGCCGCGGCGGTTAATAAAAAGGCCCGTAAGATGGCCGAGGAAATAGCGGCAAACTACGATGACCGCATGATTAGGGCGCTGGAACTGATTCTCAGCTGGGTGTTTCGTAAGATATTTGCCGGCCTCAATATTTATCATATCGATCGCCTGCGCGAGACCGCCAATAGCCGCCAACTTATTTACATGCCGTCGCACCGCAGTCATTTCGACTATTTGCTAATTTCTTACACCCTATATGTGCAAGGCTTGGTGGCACCGCATATTGCGGCCGGCGTAAATCTTAATTTCTGGCCGGTGGGTGGCTTGCTACGGCGCGGCGGTGCGTTTTATATTCGCCGTAGCTTTGGCGGTCAGCCCCTCTATTCAGCAGTATTTAAATCGTATTTAGATGTAATTCTGAGTCGTGGTTATCCCATGGAGTTTTTCCCCGAGGGTGGCCGCAGCCGCACAGGCCGTTTATTGCCGCCCAAAAAAGGCGTGCTAAAAATGACGGTGGAGAGTTTTCTTCAGCAGCCGGGGCGCTCGGTGGCGATGGTGCCGATTTATGTGTGCTATGACAAGCTGGTAGAGAGCGCCTCCTATGTTAAGGAATTGCGTGGTGCAAGTAAGCAGAGCGAGTCCGCTGGCGGCCTGCTAAAAGCGCGCAAAATCTTTAAATCATCCTACGGCAGCCCCCATGTCGCCTTTGGCGACCCGCTGAGCTTAGATGAGTGCTTTAGTCTCATTGAGCCCAACTGGCGGAAATTGGCACAGGCGGGAGATCGCAGCTTTGTGCCCGCGGTTATTGATTACATCGCCCAAGAAAACATGGAGCGGATCAATGCCGCGGCGGTGGTCAATCCGATTGGCTTGGTATCGATGATCCTGCTGTCTAGCCCCCAGCGGGCCATGGCCGAAGACGAATTGCTACTGCAAATCGATCATTTTGTGGCGCTGTTAAAACGCCTGCCCTACAGCCCAGACGTAACCCTGCCGGAAGGTGGCGCCGCAGAGATTTTTGAACAAGCGGCACGCACCGCTGGCCTGTCGCGAATCGAACATCCCTGGGGGCCAATCATCACCGCGACTGGCAAAGAAGCGGTAATGCTGACCTATTACCGCAACTCGGTAATGCATGTTTTAGCGCTGCCTAGCTTGATTGCGCGCTTCTTTCGGCACAGCCAAACCGTTAACGAGGCCGAGTTAATTGAGGCCTGCGTGCTCCTGTACCCCTTTGTGAAGCAAGAGTTGTTTTTGCGAGTGCGTCTAGAAGATTGCGCCGCTGATGTTAAGGCGCAAATCGATAATTTAATCGCCTTAAACTTACTTAGCCGCAATGAGCAAGATGGCACGCTGACTCGCGCCAACGTCGGCACCGAAACCTATGCGGTGCTCACCGGCCTCGGCCGAATATTGCGAGAAACCTTTGAGCGTTACACCGTAACCAGCTTGCTGCTGGTGCAAGAAATTTCAGATACCCCCGCGCCGCGCATGGATATAGAACAGCACACCATTGAAATGGCTCAGCGCTTGGCCATCCTAAGTGGCCGCGAGGCGCCAGAATACTTCGACAAAAACTTGTTCCGTGTTTATATGGACACCCTCATCCAACAGGGCTTGTTACTAGTAGAAGAGCGCGACGATCAGCAGTTGTTGCGCGTTGATAAACGTCTAGAGGCTTTATCTAAGCGTTGGGTGGCTCTACTAGGGCCAGACGTACAGCAGAGCATGCAGCAGCTGATTCGCAAACAGGCTATTAATAGCGGCGCAGACGCTGAGTAATAAAATTAATCATAAATAACGTCACAATAAGGAACGCATAATGGCTTTAGTCGCGGTGGTAATGAGTTTAATTTTAATTGAGTATTTTGTGTTTGTGATGCTGGTTGGCGTAACTAGGGGTAAAACCGGCATTCAAGCCCCGGCCATGACCGGCGACCCAAAATTAGAGCGCATGCTGCGCGTGCAGTTAAATACCTTGGAGCAGCTGGTGTTAGTTATTCCTGCCATGTGGTTGTTTGCCATGTATGTAAGTGCGCCGGTGGCTGCTGGTTTGGGCGGCCTGTTTGTGATTGGCCGCGCGTTTTATTGCAAAGGATATATGGCTGCGGCCGAAAAACGCAGCCTAGGTTTTGGCATCGGCGGCTTGGCCACCATTATCCTGGTTTTCGGAAGTCTTATTGGCAGCGCGATGGTAGCCTTTGCGGGCTAAGCTGTTTAAATAGGCATCGAGCTAATTAACTCGGTGCCTAATGTTTTGCGTCCCAAGTATTGGCATCAGCTTTGCTTTTCTATCGTTATTAATGGATTAAAGCGAGAAACGTTATGGTGTTTGATAAGGTCTTCGATAAAGTAATTTTGGAAGGTCCACGAGTGCGCCTGGAGCCAATGTCAATCAGTCACAAAGACGGCTTGAGCGAAGCGATATCCGACGGCGAACTGTGGAATATTTTTGTTACCAAAGTCCCTCACCCTGACGACCTCGATGAATTTATCGGCAACGCCTACTATGCGCTAGAAGAGGGCGACGGCCTTGTTTTCTCCATTATCGATAAACGCAGTGGCAAGGTAGTTGGCTCCAGTCGCTATATGCGCGCCAGCCCGCCAAATAAACGCGTAGAAATCGGCTTTAGCTTCATTGCCAAATCCCACCAAAAAACCCACATCAATACCGAAGCCAAACTCTTGATGCTGGAACACGCCTTTGAAAACCTAAAAGTAAATCGCGTCGAGTTTGTTACCGACTTCCTCAACCATAACTCCCGCAGCGCCATTTTGCGCCTAGGCGCCAAGCAAGAAGGCATTCTGCGCAACCACATGGTAATGGCCGACGGACGCGTGCGCGACTCCGTGGTGTTCACCATTATCAGTAATGAATGGCTGGGAGTTAAACAGCATCTTACGGCGAAATTGGCACAGACTGCTTAGGGTTGGCTTGGTGTGAAGCTTGTTGGTTTTCTCAATAGCAGCTAGCCCGCAATTAGCGAGCTAACGTCTAACTGGGTTCGTGTTATGCCATCGCTGGAGGTGTGTTATTGCAATTACCTCTAGCCGCCTCACTCTGAACTTGATTCAGAATCTAAGGCTACGGGAGTGATTCACGGCCACCACACTAGATGTTGGGTCAAGTACAGCATGGCGGCGTCGTCAACGGGGGTGAGCAATGGCGTGATTTCTAATATCGCTCTGTATGGGTATGAAGCCATTTAGAAAAAAGCGTGAACGAATTGTCGTACTGTAAGGCAATCAAACTCCCTGAATTCGTCACCAAAACAGCCATGTTCATCTATAAATTGATTGTAGTCTTGTATGGCGTTCTTGTTTTCATCGGCCCATTTCTCAGAATTTAACTTTGCTAATTTGTCGCTAAGGGCTTGCTCAAGTGTTGCCGAGAGATTGGTTTTTAAGTCTCTGCACTTTTTGAGTAAATTGTGGTTTAAACCAAAGTTTGTAGACTCTTTTGGGGATTTTTGGACAAATAGGCGCTGCATGATTTAGTCCGCTAGCCGAATACATAGCTATCATTCTGCGCATGTATGGGGGTATTGCAAGCCCAAGTTAAATCTTGATGCGCCGAGCCTTTGTTGCCATTTAGTCCTTTGCCTGCCTGCCTAAAGTCGCTACAATCGCCCCACCAAAGGTGCTCTGTAAAGAGATAATCGGGAAGTCTGGTGTGTATTTAAATCCAGCGCTGCCCCCGCATCGGTAATTAAGCTAGGTTCGCCATAACCACTGTGCCACGGCATGGGAAGGGGTGAGCCGAGGAGAAATCCGCTTATAAGCCCGAAGACCGGCCATTGGTTTCATTCACAGAACATCGCACGGCGGGTGCGAGGAGATTTCATGTACTCTCGGTTTTCTGCGCAATTTCCAGCGCTGGAATTCGGCTTTATTGCCGCTATTCCGCATATTCCCTCGTTTTTCATAACGCGTGTAGTTCGCGTTACTAAGCTATTCCGTTTGCCGGTCTTATTCTACACCCCGCGTTTGTTCTGAGTTTTATGGTATCGCGTCGTCGTTAATTTAACGGCGATATAAGTACATTCAGAATTTCTAAAGGAGTAGGAAATGACACTGCGTTTGCACGCCCAAATGCGGGCTATTGCGCGTTCTCGTTTAATAAAGGATGGGTTGATGTATGCCTGCTGATATTTTATGTCCGGCGGTGTTTTTGGCTGCGCCCGCCTCGGGCCAAGGTAAAACCACGATTACTGCGGCTATTGCCCGCTACCATCGCTTGCAGGGCCGCGAGGTGCGCATTTTTAAAATGGGCCCCGATTATTTAGACCCGCAAATTCTAGAGCAGGCCTCTGGCCACCCCGTGGCCCAGCTCGATCTGTGGATGGCGGGGGAGGCCTATTGCCGAGATCAGTTTTACCGCGCTGCGCAAACCGCCGATTTGATTTTGGTGGAAGGCGCCATGGGCATGTTCGACGGCGATCCCTCGAGTGCAGATTTGGCGCGCACCTTTGGCATTCCCATTGTGCTGATTATGGACGTGAAGGGCATGGCGCAAACGGCGGCGGCGCTGGCCTGTGGCCTAGCCAATTACCGCGACGACGTTGCGGTGACGGGTTTAATTGTCAATCACTGCGCTTCTGAGCGTCATCGGCAACTGATTGCCGACGCCCTGCCTGCGAGCCTGCCCTTGCTGGCGAGTTTTGCCAATACGCCGAATATTCGCCTGCCGGAACGTCATCTCGGCTTGGTGCAGGCCTGTGAAGTGCGCGAGGAGTTAGAGGCCTGCTTTAATGCCGCCGCCGAGCTGGTTGCTGCCAGTAGCTTGGCGAGCCTGCCGCCGCCGGTGAAATTTTCTGCCCAGTCAATTGCGCCACCGCCGCGCTTGCTGGCGGGGGTAAGCATTGCGATTGCGCAGGATGAAGCCTTTAGTTTTATTTACCCCGCCAATACCCAGTTGTTAACCGCGATGGGCGCCGAATTGTTATTTTTCTCGCCAATTCACGATGCTGAATTGCCCGAGGCCGACGCCCTGTGGTTGCCCGGTGGCTACCCAGAATTACACGCAGAGGCGCTGGCGGCGAATACCGCAATGCACAGGGAAATTCAGCAGTTTTACCAAAGCGGCAAAGGGATTTTGGCCGAGTGTGGCGGCTTTATGTATTGCCTAGAAAACCTCAAGGATTTAGCTGGCATTCGCCACACCATGTTGGGGCTGTTGGCTGGTCAAGCGGCCATGCGTGGCCGTGGCGGTTGCCAAGGTATGCAGAGCGCGGTATTGCCCGAGGGCGAGCTGCGCGCCCACGCCCATCATCGCTCCCAGTCAGAAAACACCCCAGAACCAATTGGCTACGGCAGGCGGCCAAAGCACCCCGCACCGGGCGAGTCCATATACCGGCAGCGGGGTTTAACCGCCTCGTATTTGCACTTGTTCTTTCCCTCGGCACCCGAGGTAATCGCCAAGGTGTTTTTGCCACATACCCAAATAAAGGATGCAGATTGTGTCAGGGATTAGTCTTTCAATTCTCGCCTTGGGTTTCTCGCTGGGCTTTGTTCACGCCATGGATGCAGATCATGTTATGGCGGTGTCGGCCTTGAGTAATCGCCATCGCGACAATGGCAAAAAGCGCGGCATAGCGGCCAATTTAGCGCTGACCTTGCGCCACTGTAGTCATTGGGCATTGGGTCATGGCGCGGTATTGCTATTGAGCGCAGGCGTGGTGTTTGGATTGGGGCTGAGCTTGCCTGCGAGCCTAGGTCACTTTGCCGAATTGGCAGTGGGCGTGGTGTTGGTCGTAATTGGCGGCTCGCTGTTGTGGCAATTACGACGGGAGCGGGTGGTGGTGTTACGTCATAAGCACCAGCACGAGCATGGCGAGCTGGAGCATGTTCACTTAGTAAAAAGCAGTACAGTGGATGATGCCTGTCCCAATTCCTCAAACTCTACAAAACACAGCGCAATGCCTGCGGCCAAAGCCCATACCCCAGTTATGGTTGGCGCACTGCACGGCTTGGCGGGCAGCGCGCCAGCCTTGGCCTTGGTGCCGTTGATTAATGATATGGCGCTATTATCGGCGCTGCTTTATGTCTTGGTTTTCTCCTGCTCGGTGTTATTGGGTATGGTGGTGTTCGGCTTGGGCCTTGGCAGTGTGCAATCGTATTTGGCCCAACGCCACAGCAATTTATTTGATTTGTTCAGGCAGGCCTTAGGCGCGGCCACGGTGGTGTTTGGCGCGGTGTGGTTTGTGCAGGCGCTATAAATTATGTGGCCAGAGAGCGCAGATGCCAGCCAAAACGCTAGCCCAGTTACGCCGCTGCGCAGCGGCTTAACCACGGGTAGCTGCGCCACAGCCTGTGCGGTAGCGGCAGCGAGAAAGTTGTTTTTCAATGAGTCGATTAGCTGCGCCAGCATTACCTTGCCCAAGGGCAAAGTAGTGGACTTGCCCATTGTGTATTTGGCCCCCGCAGGCGCAGGGGTACTGGCCAAAACCATCAAAGATGCAGGTGATGACCCCGACGTTACCCACGGCGCCACGGTGTTTGTTCATCTCGCTTTAAGCGCCAACAGCGGCATGCATTTTCGTGCCGAGCGCGGCGTGGGCACGGTGACTCGTAGTGGCTTGGCTTTGGCGGTGGGCGAGCCAGCGATTAATCCAGTGCCACGGCAAATGATTAGCCAGCATTTGCAAGGTATTGCGGCGGGAGCGGATTATCACGGCGGTTTTGATATTGGTATTGGCATAGAAAACGGCGAAGCCCTCGCCTTAAAAACCATGAATCCGCGTTTGGGGATTCTTGGTGGTTTGTCGGTACTAGGCACCAGCGGCATTGTGCGGCCGTTTTCCTGTAGCGCCTATATTGCCTCTATTCACCAAGGTATTGATGTGGCGGCGAGCAATGGCTACGGGCATATCGCCGCCAGTACCGGTAACCAAAGCGAAGATTTTATTCGCCGCCATTATCAGCTGGACGATATGGCGCTCATCGAAATGGGTGACTTTGTTGGCGCGGTTTTAAAGTACTTGCGCCGTAAGCCCACCGCCAAATTAAGTCTCTGCGGCGGCTTTGGCAAAATCAGTAAATTGGCGGCGGGGCATTTAGATTTACACAGCCGCGCCTCAAGCATCGACTTTATGCAATTGGCCGACTGGGCTGCGCAAGCAGGGGCCAATGACGCGCTTTGCAGCCAAGTAAAAACTGCTAACACCAGTATAGAGGCGCTAAACCTCTGCCATGCAGCAGGGCTAGATCTCGCTGCCATTGTCTGCAATCAAGCCCTTATTCAAGCGCGGCGCATTGTGCCGCACACCACTGAATTAGAAGTTTGGGCAATAAATCGTCGTGGTGAAGTCGTCGGCCATGCCAGTGATTTCTCGGCGAACACTACGGCACTAGCGCAATGACGATTTTAATATTGGGCGGTACCAGCGAGGCCAAGGCCATTTGCCAGCAGTTAGGCAATCTTGGCCGACCGCTGATTTATAGTCTTGCTGGCATCGTGCGTCAGTCAGTCTTGCCCTGCGAGGTCATTAGTGGCGGCTTCAGCCAATACGGCGGCTTGGCCGCGTGGTGTCAGCGGCGCGGGGTGCAGGGCATTGTCGATGCCACCCACCCCTTTGCCAGCAGAATACGCGCCAGTGCCAGCGCCGCGAGTACCGAACTAGGTATTCCCTGTTGGCGCTTTACGCGCCCGCTGTGGCTGGCGGGGCCGAATGATAATTGGCATGAGTTTAATAACTTGGCGGAGTTGCCGAGCTTGTTTAAGGCCAGTGCTCAGACAAGCCCACAGCGTATGTTTATGAGCCTAGGCAAGCTCGATAGCGAAGAATTGGCGCTGTTTAAAGATCGCCAGTTGCTGCTTATTCGCAGCGCTATTCCGCTGCAAGGCGGGCTAACAAATAACGCGTTTTGGGTGCAGGCGGTGGGGCCGTTTTCTGTGGCGGGCGAACTTGCGCTGCTGCGCAATTACGCCATTGAGGCCATCGTCTGCAAAAACAGTGGCGGCGCCGCAGTGGCAGCAAAATTGGCGGCGGCGCGGCAATTATCCCTGCCGGTGTATATGCAGCGGCGGCCAGAGCCTGTGCCGGGTGATGAAAGATGGTGCACAGAATTTTGTACTGAGCAGGCCTTGGTTTTAGCGCTTAAACAAAGTTATTTGGCGAATAGCCCTAATGAATAGTTTTTGGACGTGGTTTTAAAATGACATTCGATTACGAAATAGACCCGCAAGCAATAGAGCGCAATAGCTTTGCGATGATTCGCGAATTGGCTGATTTGTCGGCCTTTGACGCTGAGCAAACACAAGTCGCAATGCGGGTAATTCATAGCGCGGGTGATCCCGCATTGGCAGCGCAGCTGCGCTTTAGTGTGGGCGCTTGCGATGCTGGGCGGCGGGCCTTGGCCGCGCAGGCGCCAATACTCTGCGATGTGGAAATGCTTAAGCAGGGGCTGACCAGGCGCATGTTGGCGCGCCCAGCCCAGTGCTTTTTAAATGCCGAGGGCGTAAGTGCTATAGCCCAAGCGCGGGGCGAAACCCGCAGTATGGCGGCACTGGAGTTTTGGCGGCCACACTTAGCGGGTAGCGTGGTGATTATTGGCAATGCCCCCACGGCCTTATTTCGTTTGTTAGAAATGCTGGCGAGCGATCCGAGTTTGGGCTGCCCAGCACTGGTGATTGGTATTCCGGTGGGTTTTGTTGGCGCGGCGGAATCCAAGCAGGCGCTGTGGGATTGCCATCAAACACTCGGTATAGAGTGTATTACCCTATTGGGCCGTCAAGGTGGCAGCGCTATTGCCGCGTCGGTGTGCAATGCCCTGCTGCGCTGTAATCGCGGGGAGCTGTATTGATGCCGCTAGATAAGGCGATGCCGTCATTAAGCCGAACGCGGCTTTTCCCCGTGGATGTCATTGGCTTGGGCGTGGGTAATTCAGCTGGCGAGGAATTGCATTTAAGCGCCACCGCGCAAGCGGCACTGGGCGCTGCAGATTGGGTTATCGGCAGTGCGCGGCAATTGGCGCTGGTTGCGCCGTGGGTTGCTGAGCAGCGAGCGCGTCTGCTGCCGAAAATTCCAGAATTACTCGCCCAGCTTGAAGCAATGCCGGATAAGCGGGTGGTGGTTCTGGCCTCGGGCGATCCGCTGTACTACGGCATTGGTCGCTGTTTGATCGCCCACTTTGGCGCTGATGCGCTGCGCTTCCACGCAGGGGTATCCAGTATTCAGGCGGCTTGTCATCGCTTGGCTTTGTCGCTGCAGGATGTAGACGTACTGAGTTTGCATGGCCGTCCGGTTTCAGTTTTACGGCGTTATTTACGCGCTGGCGCGAGCTTAATGATATTGACCGACAAACACAGTCATCCCCGCCAGCTGGCCCAGCTCTGTGTGGAGTGCGGTTTTAGCCGAGCGCGAATCAGCGTGTGCGAGAACTTGGGCTACCCGCAGGAAGCGATCAGCCATTGGACTGTCACTGAATTGCTGGCGGTGGGGAGCGGGCAGCATCGCGAGTTTGCTGCGCTCCATGTCTCGGTGATTCACGCGGGTGCGGGCGGTGGCGTCTTACCGGTATTTCCTGGTATTGCCGACGCGCAGCTTTTTACCGACGGCGCCAGTGGTCAGGGCATGCTCACTAAGCGCGAAGTGCGTTTGAACATATTGTCGCTAATGCAAGTTAAGCCCAGCGATGTGGTGTGGGATATAGGCGCAGGCTGCGGTGGCGTGGCGGTAGAGTTGGCGCGCTGGGGCGGCGGGGCGCAGGTGTATGCGGTGGAATCTAATGCGCAGCGCCTAGCGTGTTTGCAGCAAAATCGGGATTACTTTGGGGTGCCAGATCACCTGCATATTATTGCGGGGCGCGCGCCTGCGGCCTTGGCTGAGTTGCCGCCAGCGACTAAGGTGTTTATCGGCGGCAGTGGTGGTGAGCTTACTCAGATTTTACAGCAAGTGTGGTCGGGTATTCCGCGTGGGGGCTGCGTGGTCGTGAGCGCGGTTACCGAGACCAGTCAGCAGTTGTTACGCCGTTTTGAACAGCAATTAGTGGCTGGCCAATATCGCAGCGAAGCCCTGCAAATTGCGGTGAGTCGCCGTGGTGAACTGGCCGGTGAACCCTGCTTTAGACCGCTATTGCCGGTGTATTTGTACCGTTTTGAAAAAACAGCGGCGCGCAGCGAGGTTATCGATAATGTCTGAGCATTTGCCGCTAACGCAAATTCCCACTCGAATTCCAGCTCCAGCCCGAGCCCCAGAAAAAGGTATTTTTTACGGGGTGGGGGTGGGGCCAGGCGACCCAGAGCTACTGACCTTAAAAGCCCATCGCTTAATTGCCCAAGCCGATGTAATTGCTTTTTTGGAGAATGCCGACGGTCACTCGCAGGCGGCTGAGATAGCGGAGGCGTCTATTCAGGCGGCTGTAGGCTCACGACTCCCCATTTACATGCCTATTTATATGCCCATTTACATGCCCATGAACCGCGACCGCGCGCTGGCAAATGCTGCCTATGACGATGCGGCGCAGCGGATTAGCGAGCAGCTAAGTGCGGGCCGTAATGTGGTGTTTTTGTGTGAGGGCGACCCGCTGTTCTTTGGTTCCTTTGCGTATTTAATGGCGCGTTTGGCTGAGGGATTTCACTGCGAAGTGGTGCCCGGCATTAGCTCGATTAATGCCGCCGCTGCTCGCAGTAAAACACCACTCGCCATGCTTGCCGAGTCGTTTGCGGTGCTTAGCGGTCGCCACGCCCCAGATGAATTACGCGCGGCCCTTGAGCGCCACGATACGGTGGTTATTTTAAAAGCGGGGCAGGCGCGGCCGCAAATTCTCGCTGCGCTGAGGGAGACGGGGCGGCAAGCCGATGCCCGCTATCTTGAATTTGTGGGGCGGCCCAATGAGCGGGTTGTCGAGGATATTAGGCAGTTGGAAGCAGTGCCGGGGCCGTATTTCTCGCTGTTTTTGGTGAGCCGTAGCGGGGCTAGGGCATGATTCGAGTTTTTGCCTTAACGCCAGCGGGAAAGTGTTTAGGTGAGCACTTACTGTCGCTGCTGCCATTGTCTGTGCTGAGCTATCGTCCCGATAATTTCGCTAGCACTGTGCAGCAGGCCTTTATGCGCGGCGAGCGTTTAATTTTAATTTGTGCGACCGGTATTGCGGTGCGCTGCTTGGCGCCGGTGCTGGTGAGCAAACATCAAGACCCCGCGGTACTGGTGTTAGATGAGCAGGGCGAGTTTGTGATTCCGCTATTGTCTGGTCACGAGGGCGGCGCCAATGATTGGGGCTTTGACGTGGCGCAGCTGCTTGGCGCGCAATGTGTGCAAACCACTGCCAAACCCTATCTCAAGCCAATTTATACCGTGGGCATGGGCTGCGAGCGGCATTGCCCCGAAGACGTCTTGACAGAGTTGCTGGCGAGCTGCCTGCAGCAAGCGGGCTTGTCGATGGCCGATATTCACAGCCTGAACAGCATTGATATTAAGGCCGACGAAATAGGTTTAATCAGTTTGGCCGCAAAGCACAGCCTGCCGTTTCAAACTTGGTCGGTGCCGCAACTCGCGACAGTAGAAGGTCTGCTTAGCCAGCGCTCGGATTATGTGTTTGCAGCGGTGGGTGTATACGGCGTGGCCGAATCCGCCGCCTTGTACGCGGCCCAAGATTGCGCCGGTGACAACCCAGAATTACTGCTAAGCAAACAGAAAAATGCCAAGGCGACCTGCGCGATAGCGCGAGCCTACCCCAAGTTGAATTCGATAGAAGCACAAAAAGGACATTGAGCGATTGTGAGTAAATTATATTTAGTAGGTATGGGCCCAGGCGACGAGCGCTTGATTACGCCGCTGGCTAGCGCCGTTATCGCCCAGTGTAGCGACGTGGTGGCCTACGGCTTGTATTTGGATTTGCTGGCAGACATGACCACCGGTAAACGCTGCCATGATTTGCCCTTGGGCGAGGAGATTGGTCGGGCGCGTTTGGCGCTAGATCTTGCCGCCAGTGGCAAGGCCACGGCGCTGGTGTCCAGTGGTGATATTGGTATTTACGCCATGGCCACCTTGGTGTTTGAGCTATTAGATCAGCAGCTTAACGGCGCAGAGCATCACCCCGAATGGCTGGCGGTCGATATTGAAGTGGTGCCAGGTATTTCGGCCATGCAGGCCGCGGCGAGCCGTGTTGGCGCCATGTTAGGCCACGATTTTTGCACAATCTCGCTCTCTGATTTACTCACGCCTTGGCAAGTGATTGAACAACGTTTACACGGCGCTGGCAGCGGCGATTTTGTGGTGTCTTTTTATAATCCGGTATCTAAAAAACGGGACTGGCAGCTGAATACTGCCCGCGACATTTTATTGCAGTACCGCCCTGCAAGTACGCCCGTGGTAATCGGCCGCCAGCTCACGCGCAGCGACGAAGATATTCGTTTTACGTGCTTGGGCGATCTTAAGGCCGGCGACGTTGATATGTTCACCTTGGTGTCGGTGGGCAATCGCGAAACCCGTCATATTGTTAACGGCCGTAAAGAATGGATTTACACGCCTCGCGGTTATGCCAGCAAAGCGTAAATTTTACGACTGGCTTGCTTAAAGATTTTTAAAAAGGAAACGCTGTGAAAGTATTTTTTATAGGCGCCGGCCCCGGCGACCCAGAGTTAATCACGGTAAAAGGCCAGCGCTTAATCAGTGCCTGTCCGGTGTTGCTTTACGCTGGTTCATTGGTGCCCACCGATATTTTTGCTGGACGGCAAGGCGATGCCCTGCGGATTGTCGATACCGCGTCTTTAGACCTTGATGAAATCATGGCACATATTTCTTGGGCCAGTGAGGAGGGCCATGATGTGGCGCGGATTCACTCCGGCGACCCCTCGGTTTACGGCGCCATCGGCGAGCAAATCCGCCGCTTGCAGGCCCTAAATATTGACTATGAGATTATTCCCGGCGTGACCGCAACCTCGGCCTCGGCGGCGTGGCTCGGCAAGGAGTTAACCCTATCTGGGGTGTCGCAAACCATTATTCACACCCGCTACGAAGGCAAAACCCCATTTCCCGAGCGCGAGCGACTGCCTGCCTTGGCCGCCAGCGGCGCGACTTTGGCGATTCATTTGGGGGTGACCCGTATTCATAAAATTGTGGAGGAGCTAATTCCCCACTACGGCGCCGACTGCCCAGTGGCAGTTTGCTACCGCACCTCCTGGCCGGATCAAGATAAAGTTGTTGGCACCTTAAGCGATATTGTTGCCAAGGTGCGCGACAAGAAATTTACCCGCACCAGTTTGATTTTAGTGGGCTGGGTTTTGGCCAGTGAAGACTTTAGCGACTCGTATTTATACGACCACGATAAGGCCCATGTGTATCGCCCCAAAGTTAAGCCCGCTCGTCTGCGCGATGTGAATAGCAGCGCCGCCCATCCCAGCTTAAAACAGCCGGTGCTTTAAGTTTGGAATGGGCCGAATGGTGTTAAGCAGACCGCTTCTTGCAGGCAGGTATACCGTCTAGGGCGGGCTTGCGCGCCTGCTCTTCGGCAATGAGTTCTGCTGGGAATTGGCTCATAAAACAGCAGCAGACATTGTCGTTAATCATGGTGCGGGGGCCGTGGGGATGGGCGATATGTTGGTAGCGGGCATGGCTATGGCCATGTTCATGTTGCTTTTCATATTCATGGGAATGCTCGTGCTCATGTGAATGACTGTGGGGGTGATCGTGATCGTGACTGTGCTGATACGCTGCATTGGGTTCTTGGTATTCGGCGTGGTGGTGATGTAAGTCAACTTCGCCTCGGGCGAGCCGAGCGCTAAAGTCGGCGAGTAGACCGGTTTGTTGTTGGCTGCCGTTCATGGTTTCGGCAAAGCGGGCCACAAAGGTATCGATGACTTTGGGGTGGTCGCGGAGATAATCGGCTTTGATGAACTGCACCTCGGGCTGTTCGGCGGCGACTTTATCAATATAGCTGTGAATGCGGTCAATAAGCCGGCCGCCAAACAAGAAGTAAGGAGCGACAACAATTTTTTTAAAGCCGAGCTTGCAGGCCATTTCTAAGCCCCGGCCAACCGAGGGAAAGGTGACGCCAGAGTAGACCGTCTCGGACCAGCCGAAGCCCAGGCTCTCGGCGGCGATACGGCAGAGCTTGGCGGCGTCGGCATTGGCATTAACGACCGAGGTGCCGCGACCGACGACCACCAGCATGGTGTCGTAGAGGGCGCCGGGGGCGGGAATCTCAGTGTGGCCAAGAGAATTGAGAATGCGCTGCTGAAAGGCGGCAATCATATTGCTGTGTAGGCCCAGTTCACGGCCGTAGTGAATATGCAGATCTGGGTGCTTTTGCTGGTAACTGGTGAGTACCGAGGGAATATCGTTCTGGGCGTGGGTGGCGGCAAACAGCATACCGGGAACGGCGTAAATGGTTTTTACACCTTGCTCGCGAAGCGCGTCGAGGGCCATGTGAATATTGGGCGCGGAATACTCTAAAAAGCCGTATTCGATTTTGAGTTTGGGGTAGCGCTGGCGCAGGTTTTTAGCGAGTAGGCTAAATTCCTGCTCAGCGATTTTGGCGCGGCTGCCGTGACCACAGATAAGTAAGCCGCAATTGTTGGGCAGGTTTTCTAAATTCGTCATGCGGGTGTCCATTGCGTAGAAGTGATTGAAGTAAAAGGATTGATGTAACTGATTAGCATTGAGGGATTAAGTTTGTTGATGGCGCGTAAATAAATTAATTTTTTAATAGATTTGTACTTGAATGGCTCCATATTGTTGGAGGGATTTGTGTCGTCTTTAGTTTTTGTTTTGAGAGCGGTTGGATTGTTGCGTGTTGTGCTTTTTAGGTAAAAATAGTTTTTATTTACAGGCATTTAATTCGGTTTTTGGGTTTCGATACCATATTGTTTCATTTATTTTTGGCGGTTTAAAGTAACTTTTTTAAATAGTTTTTTTTGATGAATTTAAATATTACTTAGGTTAAAGTCGCTGCGCATTTTTAGGTTCCAAGGTGATATTTTCACCGTAGCGATTAATAGGGAATTCAGTGCGTAAAATTGACTTTCGGTTTTGCGAGATTAATTGAAGCTGTCCCCGCAACTGTATGCGATGAGTGCTAATCACGGCCACTGAGTAAGGTGTTGTCACTGAACTTGGGAAGGCGATTAGCGCATTTTCTGGCGTTTTCTTAAACGCGTAGAATGAAGTCGTGAGCCAGTAGACCTGCCTGATATGCATTTACCTGATGGTCGGGGTGTGCAATCAGGCGAGTATAATCAGAGTCATTTCTGTGGCTTCTGCTATTTCCTCGTTAATTTCCCGCCGCCATTGAGATTGTTGCAATCAAGAGGCGATTCCTTTGAAAAATTCGATATTTAATCCGCTAGTAATAAGTTGTTTTGTCTTTGCATGTCCAGCATACGCGGCTGGCTTGAGTGGTGTGAGCGAGCGCAGCGCTGGTCAGCTTGAAGAAGTGCAGGTTACAGGTAGCTCGCTCGCCAATAGGGGGCTAGCCGACGCTGAGGCTGCTTCGGTAGGTACGGTTCTGGCAGCGCAAATTGCGCACCGCCCAGCGCTGCGTCCCGCCGAGTTATTAGAAACCATACCGGGTATGGTGGTGACCCAGCACAGCGGTGACGGCAAGGCGAATCAATATTTTTTGCGGGGCTTTAATTTGGATCACGGCAGCGACTTTGCTAATTATGTCGACGGCATGCCCATCAATATGGTGAGTCACGGTCATGGCCAAGGTTATACCGATCTTAATTTTTTAATTCCCGAATTGGTCGACCGCATTGTTTATCGCAAAGGTCCCTATTATGCCGAGGCGGGGGATTTTTCCTCGGCGGGTACAGCGCGAACATCTTATGCGCGGGCTATGGCAAATCAGACCGTGAAACTTACCGCGGGCGAAAACGATTATGCGCGTCTCTTGGCCTTTGGCGGAGTGGCGGCGGCAGATGGCCAGCTGGTTTATGCTTTTGAGTCTCAGCAAAACGACGGCCCATGGCAGCTGCCAGAGGGCTTTGATAAAGCCAATGGTGTATTGAAATACAGCGGTGGTGATCGCAAGCAAGGTTATTCGCTGACGGCCATGGCCTATGAAGCGGATTGGACCTCGACAGATCAGATTCCCCAGCGCCTAGTGGCTGAGGGCAGCGTGGATCGCTATGGTTCCCTAGATGACAGCACGGGTGGCGACACCCACCGCTATAGCCTGTCGGCTGAAATTTGGTCGGTATTGAACGATGGTCTGAATCTGCAAAGTCAATTTTACGTGGTGGATTATGCGCTGCGTTTAAGCTCTAACGCGAGTTATTACTCCCGCGATAACAGTGACGACCCCGAGGTGCGCGGTGACCAATTTACCCAATTCGATAATCGCCTGACTCTCGGCGGCCAGCTAGATTTTACGCAGGCCCTAAGCGCGGTACATGAATTGCGCTACGGCGGTGAATGGCGACTGGACGATATTAACGACGTGGGTGTGGGCTTTAGCCAGCGAGGCCTAATATACGATCTGTTTGCCAGCGCGGCGGTGGAAGAGCAGGCGCTCGGTGTATACAGCAGCGTACACAGCCAATGGACGGCGTGGTTTGCCTCAATCGCGGGTTTGCGCTACCAAACCATTGATGTGGCGGTAGCCGATAAGCTTGACGCGACGGCGGGTGGCAGCGACCGCGAGGCCTTGTTGTCGCCCAAATTATCACTGCGCTTTGGCCCATTCGCGACCACGGAGTTCTTCATTAATTATGGCGAGGGCTTTCACAGCAATGATGCGCGGGGTGTAGTGAGAAGGGAAAGTGCAGTGCCGCTGATATCTTCGTCGGTCGGCTATGAATTGGGGATGCGCAGCTTGCTGGCCAATGATATTCAGCTGTCGGTGGTGGCGTTTCGTTTAGATTTAGATTCAGAGTTGGTGTTTGTTGGCGATGAGTCGACAACCGAACCTCGGGATGCCAGCCGTCGCCAAGGCCTTGAGGTGAGCGTATTTTATCAGCCGGTGGACTGGTTTGTATTGGATATGGATGTTGCCTCGTCGGAAACCGAGTTTAAGCAACTGCAGGTCGACGAGGGGCAGGTATTGGGCAAATATGTGCCCGACAGCGTTGAACAGGTCTTTGCTATGGGCGCGAGTATCGATTTAGATAACGGCGTGTACGGGGGGCTTAGACTGCGCTATTTCGGCCCTCGCAAGCTTACCGAAGGCGGTGATGTTGAATCGGCGGCCTCGAAGAGTGTTAATGCCAATATTGGCTATCGCTTTAAAAGTGGTATATCGCTGGGGCTTGAGGTCATTAATGCCTTGGATGAACGTGATGACGATATCACTTATTACTATGCCTCACGGACTTTATCCGAGCGCAACGCCGGTATTGAGCCCCAGCTTGACCGCCACTCGCACCCAATGGAGCCTCGTACTTATCGGGGGACATTGGCTTACCACTTTTAGTAGCTGTGCCCCAGCGATTGGGATTGGTTGTCGGGGTATTTATTTCGCTTTTATAGCGATAACTACCTATTTAATTTAGCTTGTGAGTAATAGCTATCGACGTTCATATTGCCTATAGTAAAGCAATGGGATTGTTGAGTAATTATTATTCTGCCCCGCCATCAATTACCTCGTTAGGTAATCTTACATTACGAGCTTTTATATGCCTGCTTCCGAGCATATGCCGATACTTGGCAAACGAAAAAGCATCACACGGCGCATCCTGTTTCCACTGGTTGCGCTTATTGTGCTCAGTAATGCGGTAATTATCTCCATTATTATGAGCCAATTAGATCAGCAATTGCTCGATGCTACTGAACAGAATCTAATTAATGAGTCTGAGTTACAGGCGGTGCAGTTTCGCGCCAATATGTTGGAGCTGGTTAGAGATTTGCGGTTTATTGCGGGCACCCCGCCTATACAAGGCCTGATTCGAGCAGAAAGAAATGGAGGTATAGACCCTCGCGACGGATCGACTTTTCAGGAGTGGGTGTCGCGGCTGGGAGTTATATTTACCGAGATGCTCAAAGCTAAGCCCAAATTACAAATTCGTTTCATTCGTGCCAACGGACTTGAGCAGGTTCGGGTGGACCGCTTTGGTCCCAATGGCAGTATTCGCACTGTTGCTCAGCCCGAGTTACAGGACAAAAGTCAGACCCGCTATTTTATTGAAACTATTGGTTTAAGTCGTGGCAGCGTGTACTTGTCTGATATCGAGTTAAATCGCGAATTTGGCGAGATTGTACTGCCTTTGCAACCGGTTATTCGCGCAGCTATGCCAATCTATAGCGATGAAGGCGACTTGTTCGGCATAGTTATTATTAACCACAATCTTCAGGACACGTTTGATGCGCTAAAGTCCTTATCTGGAGATGAACATCAATTTGTGATCACCAATGGCGCTGGTGACTATTTACTCCACCCCAATCCAGAGCGCAGCTTCGCATTCGAATATGGGCGTAGCAGCAATGTGCTAGATGATTTCCCCGCTGCGCAGCGTTTAATAGCTAGCCCTCAGCTTGAAGTGCTAAACGGCAAAGGGCGCTCTAAAGATCATGAATTTATCTATTCCATGCGCAGTATTGCCTACAATCCAGAAAACAATGCCGATCGCATAATAGTTGCTACTAGTCATGATTTTGAAGAAGCCTTGGCGATAAAAAGTCAAGTATTGAGTAAGATTTACCTGTTTTTGATTTTTGTCTTATTGATGTCTGGGGTTCTTGCAATCTACGTGTCGCGTCGCGTCGCGGGACCGATTGTTGCCATGCGTAATACCCTTAATAATAATGGTTTGGCAACTGAGAGCGGAGATTTACCGATTCACGACGGCGGAGAGTTGGGCGAATTGGCACGCGCTTTTGATAACTTGTTGGGAGAACTATCACAGAAACAAAAATTATTGGCCGCCGAGGTGAATGAACGCAAAGCAGCTGAGTTTGAACTGCGGATGAATAACCAAAAATTGTCTGCTGCCTATAAGGAGCTGGAGCAGTTTACTTATATTGCGTCGCACGATTTACAGGAACCGCTGTGCACGGTGCAAAGCCTCGTTGAGTTGTTTGAAGAGAACTACCGCGACAAGATGGATGAACAGGGGTTGACCTTTCTAGGTTTTATCAATGAATCCACCGCGCGGATGACCGAGTTGATTCGCGGTTTGCTGGACTACGGCCGCTTAGGTGGTGAGTCGGCAGTGAGTGAAGTAGATTGCCAAGAATTAGTGGCGGCGGTCTGTGTGGATTTGGGGTTGCGGATTGACGACGTAGGGGGGCGCATTGAGTACCATAATTTGCCGACGATTGTAGGCAAGAAAACGGAATTGCGCTTATTGTTTCAAAACTTGATTAGCAATGGTCTCAAATTTAGTCGAGAGGGTGTGCCGCCGGTAATAACCATTACCGCCGAACATAGCGCAGAGGCTTGGCAGTTCAGTGTTAGCGATAATGGTATTGGCATAGAAGCAGAGCACTTTCAGCACATATTTATGATTTTTCAGCGTCTGCATGGCCGTGATGAATTTGAAGGTAGTGGTATTGGCTTGGCCCACTGTAAAAAAGTGGTGGAGTTACACGGTGGAGAAATTTGGGTAGAATCAGAGCCTAATGTGGGCACTGTGTTCTATTTTACGCTCAGGGAAAATTGCAATGAACAAGCTTAAACGGGTGTTGCTTATAGATGACTGTAAGGCAACAAATTACATTCATCGCTTAGTGATTGAGAAATACGGCTGCGCCGAGAGTGTTGTAGACGTCACCAATGGCCGTTTGGCTCTAGATTATTTAACCACCGAAGTGGATGGCTACTACCCCAAGCCAGAGTTGGTTTTTTTAGATATTAATATGCCTGTGATGAATGGCTGGCAGTTTTTGGAAAAATACGCCGCTCTATCTACAGCGCAGCAAGCTGGTGTGGTAGTGGTAATGCTGACTACATCATTAAACCCCGACGATGCATTGTTGGCAGAGAGTAAAGTAGAGGTTAAAGCCTTTTCAAGTAAACCGCTAACTGAGAAAAAGTTGGAAGAAGTACTCGCGGCGCATTACCCTCAGGTGATGAAAACGTAAATCGCCTCTATCTCACGATTACTCCTCTATTACGAATGTTTGAGTTCAGTGTGACTCGAGCTTTCTGTCATAAAACTGTCCTTTTTTAGTCCCGCTATTGTCACAGTAAAGCCCTAGTCTTGCCCTAAATAGGCAAAGAGGATGTATACGGGTGGAGCTAAGACAGCGTTATAAAACTGTTTGGTTATCTGATATTCACCTCGGCTTTAAAGATTGCCGAGCGGACTATCTTCTCGATTTTTTAGCCAAAACAGAGTGCGAAACCTTGTACTTGGTTGGCGATGTTGTCGATCTTTGGGCACTAAAGCGCAGCTTGTACTGGCCAAAAAGTCACTATGAGGTGGTTCGCAGCTTATTCAAAAAAGCCAGCACGGGCACTCGAGTTGTGTACATCCCTGGCAATCACGACGAGCCCCTGCGGGACTATGTTGGCCATATTCTCGGTCCCATCGAAATTAAACGCGAAGCTATTCATACCACGGTTGCCGGTAAGCGATTGCTGATGTTTCACGGCGACTGCCTCGACGAGCACATGCGTTTAAGTAAGTGGGAAGATCTAGTTGGCGATGCCGCCTACGATTTACTGCTGTTTCTCAATCGCTGGGCCAATTTTGGACGTCGCCGCTTTGGGCGCAATTACTGGTCTTTGGCTACCTATATAAAACAGCGCATTCCCAACGCCCGCCAAGTGATTAGCGTGTTTGAAGAAGCAGCTATTCGGGAAGCCTCTCGGCGCGGACTAGACGGAGTGGTGTGTGGCCATATTCATCAGCCGGCGCTTAAGAAAGTGAAGGGTTTGCTGTACTGCAATGACGGCGACTGGATCGAAAACTGCACCCTGCTAGGTGAGACCTATGATGGCACTTTGGAGTTACTGCAGTGGACAGAACATCAAACCCTGCTGCAGAGCATGACCGGCAATGGCGGCCGGGCAACCGCCGATGTTCTGCCTATGCGTCGCGTCGGTTAATCAATAGGAGTTAATAATATGATATCGGTTGATTCAGTCATTGATGAGCAGTTTCCCCGGATATCTAAGGGTAGCCCGCGCATTAAAAAAACCTTAGCGGCCTTGCTTAAATACCTATTTCACGAGGCCGAATTTAAACAGTTTGAGCGCGACTACCCCTACCTGCAGGGGCTCGACTTTGTTGAAAAGGGTTTAGAATTTTTTGATTTTGGTTACGCGGTAAGCGCACTAGATAAAGAGCGCATTCCGGTGACTGGCCGTGTGGTGATTATCTCCAATCATCCTATTGGCAGTTTAGATGGATTAGCGCTCTTGAAATTGGTGTCTGAAGTGCGCTCAGACGTAAAGGTGGTTGCCAATGAATTGCTTTATGCCATAAAACCACTGCGCAGCTTATTACTGCCGGTTGATAATATGAGTGGCAAGCGTAACCGCAAAGAAAACTTGCAGGCTATTCACGGCCATTTAAATGACGAAGGCGCAGTGATTATTTTCCCCGCTGGCGAGGTCTCTCGGTTTAGCCCCTCAGGAGTGCGCGACGGCCGCTGGCGCAATGGTTTTATTAAGTTTGCCGCTAAGGCAAAAGCCCCCATTTTACCTGTGCATATTAACGCCCGTAATTCGGTGTTTTTCTATGCGCTTTCGCTGCTGGCCAAGCCCTTGTCGACCCTGTGGTTGATTCGCGAAATGTTCAAACAAAATAACCGCACGGTGCGAGTTACTATTGGCTCGGCAGTTGAGTATGAGGTATATCAAAATTTACCCGTGACCGCGCCAGCTAAGGCACGCTTATTCAAGAAACATTTGTATAAGCTCGGTCGGCGTAAGCGCGGTGGCGAACCCTGCTTTATGCCAGTGGCGCAGGCGGTGGCTCACCCAGAAGACCGACAGGAGCTGCGCACTGCGATTCGCCGCTGCGACCATTTAGGCAGCACCCGCGACGGTATGGAAATTTACTGCTATCAATACAGCGGCGACTGCACCGTGATGCGCGAAATTGGCCGCCTGCGCGAAGTGAGTTTTCGCGCTGTTGGCGAAGGCACCGGTCGCCGCCGCGACGTTGATGGCTTCGATGCCTACTACGACCACATTGTGCTCTGGGACGAAAACCAATTAGAGCTAGTGGGTGCCTACCGGCTAAAGCGCATTGCCAGTCTTGATGATGGCCAAACTTTGTACAGCGAATCCTTATTCGATTATCAGATTCCCTACGCCGAAGAGTATTTTGAACATGGCGCCGAGCTTGGTCGCAGCTTTGTGCAGCCGCGCTACTGGGGCCGTAACGGCCTAGACTATTTATGGCAGGGGCTGGGCACCTATTTGCAGCGCTACCCAGAAGTGCGCTATTTGTTTGGGCCGGTGAGCTTAAGCGACAGTTTGCCCCGCGCGGCGAAAGACCTGTTGATACCCTTTTATCAAACCCACTTTCCCACAACGCAGGTATGGGCCAATGCTAAAAGCCCCTACCGTCCAGAGACCGCGAATATCAATTTTACCGGCGAGGATTACCGCGAAGAGTTTACGCAGCTAAAACAAGAGCTCGCAGACCTGTCGTGCTCGGTACCCACCTTGTTTAAACAATACACGGAGCTGTGCGAACCCGGCGGCGTAAGCTTTGCAGCGTTTAATGTTGATCCCGACTTTGCTGATTGTATTGATGGCTTGGTGTTGGTGGATATTACGAAAATGAAAGCGGCAAGGCGGAAACGGTATTTGGGGGACGACGTCGGACGTCAGGCGTCTGAAGTCTGACAACGCTGGAGACGCTTGACGGGAGACGGAAAGCGCTAATATATGGGACGCGTGGATTTTGTATTTTCCGCATCCCGTTGAGTATTATACCTTCCGTGGACTGGCGTCCGACGTCAGACATCCGGCGCGCATTTAAGCGTCTCCCATCTCCCGTCCAGCATTAAGCATTCCTCTTAAACACTTCAATCAACCACGCCGGATCATCAATTGGCAGGTCGTGGCCAGCGTTATTATGCAATACAAGTGGCCAGCGGTATTTTGCCGCCAAGTATTCACTGCAGTGATAAGAAACCATATGGTCGGCGCGGCTGCTAATGAGTAACTGCGGTGCGCCGGATATTGTCGCGGGAGCCTGATAGCGGGCGGCGGCGAATAGCTGGCGTAGCACATTTGCTTTTGTTATTGGCCGCGCAGTACTTATTTGGCACCAATCTTTTAACAGCTCTGGGTCATTGGAATGGCAATTACTCACCATGGCTAAGGCGGCGCGCTCGCGTTTAATAAGGCTGGGCGCGAGCAGTGCGCCGAGGGCGGGGCCTAACGATTTGATCTGTAGGCGTTGAAACAAGGGGCAGTCGCCGGTACTGGTATTGATGAAAATTATTTTGGCGATCTGCTCTGGGCTATTCGCCAGCCAGTCTAGTGCGACCATGCCGCCCAGCGAGAGGGCGATTATGCCAAATGGCTTGGTGCTGTTTTGAAGGGGGTGGGGGAGCCGCGTTTGCACGTCGCGACGAATAGCGCTGATATTGCGTGGCGATTGCCGCTGGTACTCGCTGCCAAAGCCGGGTAGGTCAATAGCGTGGCAATTCCAGTCCAACTCTGCCTCGCAACGGCTGAGAAAATCTCCCCAGTGAGCGTGCTCGCGACTTAAACCGCGCAAAAATACCCAGTCTTTAATCGGTGCTTCAATAGTGCTTTGAATGTGGTTTGCCATGTTAAAGCTGTCGGTACCAGAGGCTTTGCGCCATTTGCTGCATTTCTCGGGCCTGTTCGCCGTGGGGCTGCCAGTGCTCAATATTGCGGGCGGCCGCTAGGATAAAATCGATAAGCAGTAAGTGGCCGCGCAATACGCGGGCGTGGCGGTGGGGTACGGTGGGGTTAAATAAACCAGCAAAGCTGAATAATTGCTGAGGGTGTTTTTTAATCCACAGCCAAGAGCCCATTTCTAAGGTTAGCGGCAGTAGGCTAATGCCCTCGCTGCGGCAGCGCTGGTGAAAGTAGTCCCAGATGTCGCCGTGGCTGAGGTAGTGCATGGCCTGGGGCCCAAAAATATAATTGTGGTGGGGAAAGTTGCGCTCCCACAATAGCTTTAGCGCCACGTAGCTGCCGATGTCGGCGATGGGTTGGCGACGGTAGGCGTAGGGGATCCAAATATGGTCTTGAAAGCCAAAGCCAGAGTGAAAGTCTATGGCAATCGTCGGACGGCCGACACGGCAGTGCCGCCCAATTACATTTTGCAGCGCAACAAATTCGGGTTCAAAGTCGTCTTCGCGCCGGCCTCGATACCAAGGTATTTTTCGCGACAGGCGTTGGCCGCCAACGAGGAAGGGTACTTTGTCTTCGGCGTCGATGGGGGCGTGGCGATTGATGTCTATTCCATTGGGGTTGCAGCGCGAATCCCTGAGCATGCCACCGGGGTTGACGATGGGCAGGGCGACAATACAGATTTCTTCGTCGAATTGGCGGCGCCAGTGGCTGTCCCAGCGACAGCGCTCAATGACGCTCTCTAGCCACGCTAGCAAAACTTGGGTGCCAATACGTTCCACGCCGTGAATGCCGGCAATGAGCAATAGGCAGTGCTTGGCGGTGTCTGGATTACCTATGACCAGCGACGTGAGTGGCAGGGTGAATTCGTCAACCTCAATCAGGGCTTCAGTGCGGCTGCTGATCAGCGCGCCGGCTTGGCGGCAGAGCTGCTCCAGCGACAGCAGCTCAGACAGGCGCCGATGCAGGCGGCCACGGCAGGCGTCCATAACGGTGGTGAGATCGGGCAGCGCGGGGCCGACGGGCTCTTCGGCAGGGGTGTCGCTGGTGGCGTCAAAATCAGTATAAATTTGGCTTTGCGGCATCGTTTAGCCAGCCACAGCGGCTGGGTAGGTCTCGCGAATAGCGCCGCTGCTCTGCCACAATTGCGCGACCAGTGCGTCGCTATTATGCCATTGCTTACTCAGTAGCCAGTCGCAAATGGCCTCGGCTACGTCGGGGTAGTATTGGGGCGCTTGCGCGGGAATGGCCTTAAGCCAGCGTTCAATATCGCTTTGGCTAAACTCGGGCATCACGGTGGCTAATTTGAGTTGCTGGAGTGCGGCGGCATTGCCGAGTTGCTCAGATTGGCCGGCCACCGGCTTGGCCAGCGCCGGTATGCCCATGTGCAGGCATTCGCTAATTAATTCAAAGCCCGCATTGCAAATAACCGCCTTGGCGCTGCACAGGTCCTTTTTAAAACCGTGCAAGCTGGTGGGGCGCTGACTAACATTGCCTAGTTCGGCATGGCTGAGCTGCGGCGCGTATTGAATGAAATGTTGGCCGCTAATATTTTGCAGCGCGGCGCTTACAATTGCTTGGTCTTCAAAAGGCAGGTAGACCAAAACATGTTCCGCCACCGTTTGGCGTTGTTCGGCGGGGTTTATAATCGGCGGCACGATGGCGGCGTTAAACCGATCCCAGTGGAGGCCAAGGCGAAATTTTGCCGGTGCAAAATAACGCATAATTAGCCGGTTGCGCAGGTCTACACCGCTTTCTGGTACGGCGGCATTGCCAAAGGCGTACTGGTGGCCAATGCCGATTACTGGCTTGTTTTGCAGGCGGCCAGCCCAAGCGGTTAAGGGCTCAAAATCGGTGATGATGGCGTCGTAGCTGCTGAGGTCGAGGCTGCGCAGGTCGCGAATAAATTGCACAGGCTGCGCTTGGAGTACGGTTTTTAAATTGCTGATACGGCCCTTGTCGGTAACAAAGGTCAGTCCCGCATAAACCTGATAATTACCAAAGGCGGCCATGTCGAAATACTGTTCGGGCGGGCGGCCGCTGAATAAATATTGGACCTCAATGCCGCGTTGGCTAAAGTGGTGAGCCATCATTCTGGCGCGCGAGATATGGCCGTTGCCGGTTCCCTGCACACCGTAAAGCAATTTCATAGAGATTCTCTTACTGGGTAAATAAAATGCGCGAGCGCTGATGTTGGGCGCAGGCGCTGGCAGTCAGACGGTCGCAATACTGTGGCCTAAATGTGCGATGGCAATGCCGAGGCTGGCGCCGGCCAAGGTGTCGGTGGGGAAGTGAACTCCCAAAATGACGCGGGATGCACCAACGGCCGTGGCCCAAATGAATAGCGGCGCGCCGATAATGCCAAAAAACAGCACGGTCATTGTTGCCAGTAGAAAGGCGGCGGCGGTGTGGCCCGACGGAAAACTGAATTCATCTGAGGCGATGATGGCGGCGCTAAAGGCGGGAATGGCCGCCGGTGGGCGCCGTCTTCGGCAGGTGTTTTTTAATACCCAATAAGCGGGCAACCACGCGGCAAAGCTGATTAGCACTGCGCTAAAATAGGCTAAGCCCTGCTGCACTCCTGTGGCGTACACCAAGATAGGAAGGCCGAGTTGAGCGTAGCCGTCGCCAGTTTTTGATACACTGCGGGCTACACGAGATAAATGTTGCTGGTGGCGAGTATTTACGCAGGCCAGAAACATTCTCACATCGAACTGATTTATCGACTGTATTAAGCGCATAGTATGGTCCTCACACTTAAGACCATACGCCTCGCTGTTTGCATTTGTGTGACTGTGCTATGTCACTTTTAAGACAAAGTGGGCTTTTTTAACAAGGCGTTTAGGCGTTTTCTATTAGCAAGATACTGCCGCGATGGCGGCGATTGGTTGTTACTTCTCTGGGCAGAAGTTCGGCAAAAAATTCGTCTATACAGGCTTCGGCCACGTCGATGAATGGCGGGCGGTGGGGGTCGGCAATGATGATTTGTTTAACCCCAGCATTCACCGCGCGGTCAATTAAATTAAACAGGGTTTCGCTCATCTCGTCCCAGAAGCAAATATCACTGGCGATAATAATGTCGTAAGCGCCGAGTTCTTCAGTGCTAAACGCGGTAAAATCAGCTGTTAAGGTGTTGATCGTCACCTGATTATGCTCTGCTAATAGGGACAGATACGGAAACACCGCAGGGTCGGCATCAAGCGCTGTTACTGCCGCCTGCTGGTACTTGGCGCAATATATGCTAGCTAAACCCCAGCCGCAGCCTAGCTCTAGCACGCGGCTCCCCAGCGGCAAAGGATTTTCTTGCAAATAGTCCATCAACAGATAGGCACTGCCCCATAGTTTATTGCCATGCAAATGGGTAGCCGCGGTGCGCCGTTTGAGTCTGCGCATATCGGGATGGGCGGCTAGCAAGCTGGTAACGCCATAAAACTGCTGGCTGTGGGGGGTGGGGGCAGACATGGAGAATCTCCTGCTTGGCGCTAAGTGTGGCGTGCATTTTATGGTTTGAATACAAAGCTGGCGAGTAATTTTGCTCATGCTCGCAATTTTATACGGAAGGAGTTGGTGCGCTGGTTTTATCGCACAGCGCTGACTCAGTATTGGGTGTGTTACGAAATACGAGGAAGGACCGTGGTGAAAAAGTTTGATTACGATATGTTGGTATTGGGCAGTGGTCCTGCGGGTGAAAGCGCCGCACTTAATGCGGTGAAACACGGCAGTAGTGTGGTGGTGATTGAAGCGCAAGAGACCGTCGGTGGCGCTTGCACTCACCAGGGCACTTTGCCTTCTAAAGCCCTGCGCCATATGGTTAGGCAGGCCATTCGCTTTAATCAAACCCCTATTTTTCGCGAAATTGGTGATCCTCGAACCCTCACTTATCCGCGCCTACTGAGTCATGCTAATGAGGTTATTTCTCGCCAGGTAGCAATGCGTAGCCGCTTCTATCACCGCAATCAAATTCCGTTACTTTACGGAGTTGGTCGCTTTATAGACGCGCACACTGTTGCAGTGCGGGGCGAAGATGGCCAAGAAGACGTCATTACGGCAGCGACGATGGTTATTGCCACCGGCTCGCGGCCATATCAACCTGCCAATATCGACTTTAAGCATCCGCGGGTTTACGACAGCGACAGCATTTTAAAAATGAATAATACCCCCAAGAAAATTATTGTGTATGGCGCGGGGGTGATTGGCTGTGAATACGCGTCGATATTTTCTGGTATAGGCATGAAGGTCGAACTCATCAATAGCCGTGATCGCCTATTAGAGTTTTTGGACGATGAAATTTCCGATGCTCTGAGCTACCAGCTGCGCAATACCGGGGTAATGATTCGTCACCGCGAAGTGTATAAGTCGGTAGAGGTGAGTGACAAGGAAGTGGTGCTGCACTTGGAATCTGGTAAGCGTTTGCATGCCGATGCGCTACTTTGGTGTAATGGCCGCAGCGGCAACACCGACGGTTTGGGGTTAGAAACTATTGGCTTGGAAACTGATCATCGCGGTCAGTTGGTGGTGAACGAGCACTATCAAACCACCGTGCCAAATATTTACGCGGCGGGCGATGTTATTGGTTGGCCCAGCTTGGCTAGCGCGGCCTACGATCAAGGTCGCTCAGCGGCTGCGTCGGCGCGGGGTAAAGAGAGCTGCCGATTTGTTGACGATGTGCCGACCGGTATTTATACCTTGCCAGAAATCAGTTCAGTGGGTTTGACCGAGCGTGAGCTCACCGAGGCCAAAGTGCCTTATGAAGTGGGGCGTGCGTTTTTTAAAGACACCGCCCGCGGCCAGATCAGCGGCGAGACCGTGGGAATGCTCAAATTGCTATTCCATGTTGATACTTTGGAGATTCTTGGCATTCACTGCTTTGGTGCCGAGGCGGCTGAAATCATCCACATTGGTCAGGCAATAATGAAACAAGAAAATGGCGGTAATACGCTGCGCTATTTCGTGACGACCACATTTAATTATCCGACCATGGCCGAGGCTTACCGCACTGCCGCTTTGAATGGCCTTAACCGCCTGTGATCGCATAAATGCCGGTGGTGACATATACCTACCACCGGTTGTCTAAAGTTAGTGGCTGCTAGCGCTTGCCGCGAGAGATTGTTGGCGATATTGCTGTAGGAGTTTTGGCTTTGACGAAAGCTAAAAATTGGCGCAATGAAATAGTCGAAAATTTTTATTGACAGATACGCGAGATCATCATAAATAGTGCCCTGAATCACCACGGTTAGCCGAGGTGTTCATTCTGTATCGACGTAGTACTGGAGTGGGCAAGCAATGGCAAGTGACCTAGCAGATGATGATATCGACGATATCGTTGACGACGATTCCTCGGGCGCTGACTTTGACGAGCGTCGTGATATGGGGGGGCGCGACAGCAGTATCCGCCGTAAAATCGAGGAGCGCTTAGAGCGCAAACGCCTGATGGATGAACTGGATTTGTTGGACGATTTCGACCTTTAGTTATGTGTTGCGCCTTTCAACCGTGGGGCGAGCACAAAGTTCATCAGCAAAACGCCACAATTTGTGGCGTTTTTCATTTATATCTCGTCACATTGCGCTTCGGCTTGCTGAATTTCTGTCGCAGTAATACCATCGCTGTAACATAAGGGTATTTGCATGCAGTTGCCCTGAGCGTTACGGTAGGTGTCTGCCACTGGCCTGAACTACAGGCACAGCAATATTAGCCCCATTTAATAACAGGATTTTGTAATGAACTGGAAAGCCTTGTCTGCGGTTGCGGTCATCGTCGGAATTGCGGCCTTCGTATGGTTTGTGTTGGATCGTTCTGCCACTAGCGAATTTAACGATGAAGTTATGGCTACGGTGACGGACGACTCTGCAAAACCTGAAAAGACCGTAAAGGAAACCTTGGCGGTTGAATCCGAAGCCGATTACAGTGAAAAAGCGGCTGAGGTGCCCGAGCCTCCAGCTGCGGTTAATGGTAGTGATGAGCAGTTGCGCGCTGCCGCGGCGAAATTGTCTGCGCCTTTAGCCGGTTGGTTACAACCTGCAGAGCAGGTGCGTAAATGGGTGTCGGCCATTGATCAGTTAGCTACTTACCGCTTGCCCACTAAGCATTTACCGATTGTGTACAGCAAAGAACCTTTTTTGGTGATCAAAACGGAAGAGGGTTTGGTTAACGATCCGGGTAATTACAAGCGCTGGGACGGTATGATTTCGACGGTAACCGCCGCTGAACCCAAGAGCTTGGCAATTTTTTACAAGAAGTGGTCGCCGTTCTTAGAGGGAACCTACAATGAGTTGGGTAATCCCCAGTCCTTTGATAATCAGCTGCGAACCATGATTGAGCACTTATTAATGGTTGAGCCTATTCCAGAGAATGCCGCTTTTAAGCGGCCGAAAGTTTTATATGAATATGTTGATCCCGTGCTGGAGAATGCCGATCCGCTGAGTAAATGGATGTGGCGCCTAGGGCCAGACAATATGAAGAAACTGCAAGATTGGTTGCGCGAGTTACAAAGTTACCTGTAAGTCTTAAATAAAGCCTGCCAAATTAGGCGGCACCTTGCTTTGCATGTGCCGCCTGCTCTAAAAATACCCGTCGTTACTTACCAGTAGCTCTAATTCTGCCAATGAGGTGGGGTTTTTCGCCCGATTTATCACGGAGCTCAAAATCGACGCCGTCTGCAAGCTTGTCGTAGTGCAATTGCACATTTGTTGGTAAAAAAATTGGGGTCTTGAAATCAACATCGCAGGAATAGCTCGCGCTGTTAATTTCTGAACTCAACGCCGCAAGGCACGCTGCCTTACTCCACATGCCGTGAATGACCATGCGCTTAAAGCCCAAGACCTTGGCGCTGATGTCGTGCAAATGAATTGGATTGAAATCACCTGAAGCCCGCGCGTAGCTGCGCGCATCTTGGCGGCCAATGGCAATGCTGCGGTTGTGGCTATAAACGCGGGGGCTGCTGCGCGCGGCTTTGGGGGCGGCGGCAACGTCGGTTTTACAGCGCGACAGGTAGCGGCTAGTGTCTTCCCAAACCTTTTCATTGTCGACAAAAGCGCTACAGTGAAAGCTAAATTCGATGCCTTTGTCGGTGACCTGATGGCCAGCAACACGGCAAGTTAGGCGGATCGGGGTTTTGGCATTTATCGGCCGCAGTTGGGTGATGCTATTGCTTAGGTGTACGCAACCCATGGGTGACACTGGGAATTGCTTATCTAGCATCAACTTCATATGCAGGCGAAAGGCCTGAACGTGTAAGAAGCTGATGGGCAGAATAGTGTTGTCGGTACTGAATCCACAGGCTTTGCGGTAGCGTTGCAACTGACTGTTGGCGCAGACGACTTTATCTACCTCCAGTGTGTAGCTGGGGAACTTGGGGGCTGAGCTGGGCTTCTTGCGGGTAATCGCCGCTTTTAATAGCATTGGCAGCGTGCTGGGGAGGCGTTTCAGTCTCAACTCATGACTTGCGGTCATACAACTCTATCTCCATACTGGGAAAATTCCAGTGGTGCGTGAGCTTGCAGTATAATGAAAAACTGTCTGGCATTAATTAGCCCGACTATGCTCTGTTTACTGGCAGTTCGGCCAATAACTGTAGAATTAACTCCGTTTACCTATATAACAACAGAAATGATGCTGAATGACTGACGCAATGCCGAAAAATCTCTCTGACCTCAGTGACTCCAGTTTTTTAATTCAGCTGGTCTACCCTGCCATGCAGGCGATGGGCTTAGATGTAGAGCGTATTGTGAGCGAGTGTCGGATATCGCCGACCTTGTTGCAAGACCGCAGTTCGCGCTTCCCTCATGCCGCCCAGCAGCAATTCTGGCGGGTTTTAGAGGAGGTAAGTGCTGACTTGCATATAGGTCTACACCTTGCCGATGCTGTGCAAGTGTATAGGGGCCAGGTGCTCGAATATTTATTTTTGAGCAGCCCAAATTTTGGGGAGGGCCTTAAACGCGCCCAGAATTACCAGCGCTTAGTAACGGATGCTATGCAGTTCGAGCTTCAGCTGGGGGAGCAGCAGTCCAAACTGGTATTGGCTTTTGCTGGTGATGATGACCAAAGTTTTCGTCATCGCAACGAGTGTTTTACCCGCTTTTTGATTCGCTATTTTCAAGCTGTGACGGAAGGCGCTTTTACTGCCGACGAAGTGAATTTGAGTCACGACGCGGTGGGCGATGCGGCCGAGTACGCCAAGGTGATGGGCTGTCCGGTAAACTTTAAGCAGGAAGAGGCCTCGCTGGTTTTTGCCACTAGTATCTTGGCAACACCTTCTACCCACGCGGAGCCAGATTTACTGCGTTTACATGAGAAGCTGGCCAGTAAGCAATTAGAGCGTTTGTCGCGCCAAGATGTGGTAGGCGATGTGCGCCAAATCATTGCCGAAATGCTTGAGCTCGGTCAGCCGAGCTTGGAGAGTGTGGCGACCCGCTTAGATATGAACGAACGTGTGCTGCGGGCCAGATTAACCGAGGCGGGCACCAGCTTTAATCAGGTGCTGGCCGACTATCGCTGCGTATTGGCCAAACGCCTGTTGGCCAGAACGGATGAGAGCATCGCCGACGTGGTTTACCTCACTGGCTTTTCGGAACCCAGTACATTTTATCGCGCGTTTAAACGTTGGACCGAATTAACCCCCATCGAATACCGCCAGCAAAAGAAGGCGGCGCAGAATGGCGTCAGCGAGGCTGAATAGTCTTCGCTGGTCTGGTTTTACAAGTCATTTCGCTCCCGAAAAAAGCTCGCAAAGCGCGGCAGTCCAGTCCTTGTATAGCCTTGGTGTTTATAGCTTATGGTGCTGCCTATAGCGGGTGGCTGGCGGCGCTGTTCATCACTAAAGCCTGAGCCTATTTTAAATTCGCGCCCCGCTGGGGTTTTTACGATTAAGGCCCCCAGCATGCCATTGAATTTTCCTTTGCCAGGTACGTAGCCAATAACAATCGCCTCAGCATCGCTAAAGCGTTTTAACTTCAATAAATCATCACTGCGTATACCGCGATAGGGCGCACTGCCTAAATGCAGCATCAGCCCTTCGCCGCCGCCGGCAATGACTGTGTCGAGTTCCTGCATCAGTGCTGCTTCGTCATCGACCTTATACTGCTCTATTAATGAAATATAGGGGGAGTTGAAAGTGTGGAACAAAGTCTTGAGGCCCTGCAACCGCTGGTCGAAGTCACCCAATTCACTGGGGGCGTCAAACACCATAAAGCGAATTTTTTGCCATTGGTCTGGATTGGGCATTTGGCGCCGTACTGCGCCGGAAACCTCAGCGAAATTTTCGCGTCCCATCCACAGTTCTCCGTCTAGTGGCTTGTTTGGAAAACCGGCTATAAACCACTGTGGCGCGGCGAAGGTGTTTCCCTGTCGAGAAATAAGTTGGCGGCCATTCCAGTAGGCGCGAACGCCGTCGAGTTTTTCACTAATCCAGTAATCGCTAAGCTTGATATCACTGCGATAGGCTTTTGCTAGCATCAGTGCGGGTTTGTCTGGGTGTGAATCTGGTGTTACTACACGGCCTTGTTCTGCGTTACCGCAGAGTACAGTGAGCAACAAAAGCAATAGTACGCCTTGCTTGGCTAGCATAACGAATCGCTCCTTGATTTCGTTAGTTTTTGCGCCGCAGCGTTACGGCGGCGAGGCTTAAGGATAATCCCCTATCGACGTTTCTTGCCACCTTGTCCTACTCTGGGTTTGTGGAGGGCATCTTGTGTGAAATTGGACTTTGCAGATGTGTGTCGCGTCTACCCAGCGTTCCTTACTGATTCGTTGAGCTGCTGAAATTTATCGCTTTCTTAACTACCCGCTGCTGTTGATAAAACAGTATTGGTTTAAGGCGGCGACCTTTGCAGGATGCTGAATATATGGAATGAGGGTGTGTCCTTGAGCGGTAAAGACCATATCGATATTTTGTGGCTGCTGGTTGCGGCGGGAATGGTACTGCTAATGCAAGCGGCGTTTCTGTGTGTAGAAAGTGGTCTTACTCGAACCAAGAACGCGATTAATGTCGCAATGAAAAACGTGGTCGACTTCGTCGTTGCGGTAATTCTGTTCTGGGTGCTTGGCTTTGGCATTATGTTCGGCGAAAGCGTTAACGGCTGGTTCGGGTTCTCCAATTTTCTCTCTGGGTCGTCGGGTTTTGACCCTTGGGAAGCGGTATTCTTTCTATTCCAAGCGATGTTTTGCGCAACCGCCGCCACCATAGTTTCGGGCGCGGTGGCAGAGCGCACGCGGTTTGATACCTATATTTTTCTCACTGTGCTTGCCAGCGCGGTAATTTACCCTTTGTTTGGCCACTGGGCATGGGGCGGTGTGCTGGTGGGTGCTCCGGGTTGGCTTGCCGCCAGCGGATTTGTCGATTTTGCCGGTTCAACGGTCGTGCACAGTGTTGGTGGCTGGATAGCACTGGCAGCGGTATTGCTAATAGGCCCCCGTCGCGGCCGCTTTGTCGATGGTAAACCCCAGCAAATGCCGGCCTCTAATTTGCCGCTGTGTATGCTGGGCTTGGTGTTGTTTATCTTTGGCTGGATTGGTTTTAACGGCGGTAGCACTTTAGGAATGTCGATGGCGATTCCGGGCATCGTCATGAATACCATTCTTGCGGCCTGTGTGGGTTCGATTACTGCGGCTATGCTGCGCACGCGGTTGTCTCCAGACACTGACGGGCCTACGGCATTGATTAACGGCGCGCTTGCCGGTTTGGTGGCAATCACTGCCAGTTGTCACGCAGTTCACGCGGGGCAGGCGGCGATGATTGGCATGGGCGGGGCGGTGGTGATGTTACTTGGCGAGCGCTTATTGCTTAAAAACCAAATTGACGACCCCATTGGCGCAATCCCTGTACACTTATTTGCCGGAATCTGGGGTACGGTTGCGGTCGCATTATTTGGTGACCTAGAAATACTCGGTACCGGGCTGTCGCGAATGGCGCAACTGCAAGTGCAGTTAGAGGGCATTGTGAGCTGCGGGCTGTTGGCCTTTGTATTGACTTACTGCGCACTTAAAATTCGCGCTAGGCGCAGGCCTTTGCGGGTTAGCGCCGAAGCCGAGGATATTGGCTTGAATGTGGCTGAGCACGGCGCCAGAACGCCAATGCTAGATTTGCTCGATGCAATGGAGCTGCAGCGCACCAGCGGCGACTTGAGTGCGCGTGTGCCGGTTGAGCCGTTTACCGAAGTTGGCCAGATTGCCGGCCGTTACAATCGGGTAATGGAAGCCTTGGAGTCTGCCAATGAAAAAACTCGGCAGGTCTTGCGTGATATTCGCGACGGTATTATTACGTTTACCCGCGAAGGGGTGCTTACGAGCTTAAACCCTGGCGCCGAAAAACTACTTGGCCAAGAGGGCCGCTACGCGATTGGTAAGTCCCTAGTCGGGGTGCTTGAAAATGCTGGATTCACCACCGAGTCAGAATTTGTTGAGACCCTCTGCCAGCGGCGATTAAACCCTGCGCGCAGTAACGCTAAAGGCTTTGATTTGGAGCCAGTAATGCGCGAGGCAACGCGGTTAAGTGAAGGCCGTAGTGAACTGGTCCTAGAATTTACTTCCTTTAATACCCGCATTGACGGCAATGACGCGCCGGACACGTTCACTGCGCTAATCCGTGATATTTCTGAGCGCCGAGGTTTTGAGGATCAATTATTTGGCGAAAAGGAAATGGCTCAGGTGACCTTGGAGTCTTTGGGCGAGGGTGTTATTACCACTGACCCCGACGGTGAAGTTACCTACCTAAATGCGGTGGCGCAAAAAATTATAGGCTTAGCAAAAACCGATGCTCTACCTAAACGTTTGGCAGATTGCTTTGAGTGTATAGATGAGCAGTCAGGCGAACCGATAGAAGTTGGCCGTCTGTCGCGCACTCACTTGCGAGTTGAGCGCCACAATGCGCTTACCCTGCGGCGTAAAAAAGACGGCACCGAGGTGACGGTAAAATGCACTTCGTCACCGATTCGCAATCGTCACTTTGAGCCGGTAGGCACTGTTATTGTGTTTCAGGATGTGTCGCAGGAGCGCGAGCTGGAGCAGAAACTGAGTTATCAAGCTGCTCACGACGTGGTGACCGGCTTGATTAACCGCCGCGAGTTTGAGCATCGCCTGCGCGAAGCCCTGCACCTTGCCAAGATTGATGATAGTTGCCATGTGCTCTGCTATATCGATCTCGACCAATTTAAGATTGTTAACGATACTTGCGGGCACCATGCGGGCGACGAACTCCTGCGCCAGCTCGGCAATGTATTTACCGAGAGTGTGCGGGGCAGCGATACCGTTGGCCGTTTAGGGGGTGATGAGTTTGGTGTGATATTCGGAAATTGTTCGCTAGAGCAGGGCGCTGTATTGGCCGAGAATATTCGCGCGGAAATTGAGCGCTACCGTTTTAAGTGGGGCGAGGGGATTTTCTCAGTGGGCGGCAGCCTTGGCGTGGTGGCAATTACCAAGGAGGTAGAGAGCGCGGAAGAGGTAATGGGTATGGCTGATACCGCCTGCTTTATGGCCAAAGACGGCGGTCGTAATCGCGTACACATTCATCAGCATGACGATGCCGAAATACTCGCGCGCCGCGGCGAAATGCACTGGGCGGCGCGAATTCAGCAAGCTATAGATGAAGACCGGCTGCGCCTTTACTACCAGTCTATTGTGCCGGCAGATAAAGCTACACAAGCTGCGGTCGCCCACTACGAAATATTTGTGCGCATGCTTGATGAAAACAATGAAATTGTATCGCCAGGTTCGTTTATTCCCGCGGCGGAACGCTACGACCTAATGGTAGCTATTGATCGCTGGGTGGTGCGCAATACCTTGGCGTTTATCGGCAGCAAGCCCTGCGAGCCAGCTTGCTATGCAATTAACTTGTCGGGCTCGTCGATAACCAATGCCGACTTCCTTGCCGAAATTAAAGCCTGTATTACGCGCTACAAGGTTAAGCCAGAGTGGGTGTGTTTTGAAATCACCGAAACTGCCGCCATTGCCGACCTCGCCAAGGCGCGGGTTTTTATCACCGAGCTTAAGGAGATGGGTTGTCAATTTGCCCTAGATGATTTTGGTAGCGGCCTCTCGTCTTTCGGCTACCTCAAAAGCCTGCCAGTGGACTACCTAAAAATAGACGGCATTTTTGTGCGGGATATTCTTAACGACCCTATCGACAAGGCGCTGGTCGAGACCATTAATAATGTTGGGCACTTGATGAACCTCACCACCATAGCCGAATTCGTCGAGTCTAAAGAAATAATGGACACCCTTGCCGACATCGGTGTGGATCTGGTTCAGGGTTACCACATTGATAAACCTAAACCGATCACTGAGCTGCGCGCGCGATCGACTTGGCCACGGTAGTGCGTAATAACAAATAATGCCTTTTTTATTGAGGTTTTGTGGTATTACGTTGGCTTATTCAGCTGGAATTCCAAATAGAGCAACCGCTAGCATAATCAGCGCGAGCAACCCGTAAATAACACTACGGCGCCGGTCTTTGCGGTGATGTGCTATCAGCACTGAGTCTATGCACTGCAATAGGTAATAGAGAGCAAACGCTCGGGAGGCAAGACTAATAACCTCAAAAATATTAGTGAGTAGGGTAATTGCTAGGGCGAGTGCGGTAACCAGCAAATAGGCGCGGCGCGGTGGTATTTTGCTGTGCGTGGCCTCGCTGAATAAACCGCCACCGCCAATGGTGTCGGCAACCGCTGCGCTGAATTGGCTCATTAACGCGGCAATAATTAATAATGGCGGCAGCACCCAGCTGATCTGTGCGCCAAATTGAATAATTGCAGTCTCGCTTACGCCATCCTGGAGTCCGGCCACGGGTAAGATTAAGACGATGAAGAGTAGGTAGATCAGCGAGGATAGTCGCTGCGCGCGGCGCATACTGCTAACACGGGTTTCGGCGCTGTATTCATCCCCCAAATAGCGCGAGGTTTCAAAGCCCTGTACAATAATCAACATGCCCAGCAGGCTGCGCACGCTATCGCCATTGAATACTGGCAGGCTTGGGAAGGCGGCTAACGCGGGCTTACTTAGCAGCGATATGTCGTAGCTTAACAGTCCCGCCAACAGCCCAGCTATAATTGCCAGTTTGACCGAGACCGCATATTTTTCTAGCGACTCAAGCATCTGCAAGCCGCGCCAAATACCCAATACACCAATCACCAACAAAATACCGCCGGTAATCGATTTAGACGATAAAACGACGTTAGCCGGTAGCGCTTCAAGCACAAATGCAGCCAATAACTGCAAATAAAACGATACCGATACTACATAGGCAAAAGCGAGCACTACTCGGGATAATTGTTCGCGCTGAGCTAGGCCAAGCGGTGGGGTTTGTTTTATTAGCAGGGGCTCAACATGCAATATGTTGTAACGTATCGCATCACCCAAGCCATAGGCGGTAGTGACAATAAGTAGCATTGCGAGCACGGCATAGTTGCCAAAGCTTGAGGTGAGGAGCGGCGCGACCACCAAAAAACCGCTACCGATTATGGACGCTAAGGGTGTGACCGTGGCGCGCCAGTCGCGAGCGTGGCGCAGAGCTGGCAGCATCAGGCCGCTTAAAACCAGTATTGTAATAAGTAAGACTGCGGCAGTGGTCAAAGTCTAGGTACATAGTTTCGAGATTTAGCAGTGTGTGGTATTTCTACAGCCCTGTAGCGCTTATCTGCTTCGGTGCCTAGTGGTGTAATATGTAGCGCACCAAGGTGCAGATAACTTTCAATAGGGTGTAATGAGTTTACTACGAATCCGTGCAGGAAAATCTGCACTTGAGCATATTCAAAGCAAGGGGCTGAGCCCGTCTGATATTAGTGCGGTGTTCGGTGCCTCTGGCGCTGCGAAATGGCTGGCAATATACGGTTTGGATCGTGCCATATTTTCAGAGTGGTTGGTTGATGCTCACCAGCCGATAAATCTGTTTGGTACCTCGGTAGGCGCCTTTAAATTGGCGGGGGCGTGCCGGCAGGATTCTGCCAAAGCGCTGGATGAATTGGCACACGCTTATATTGAACAATCTTACCCCAATGGCTTCAGTGCTGACCTTATCGACATAGAAACTCAAAAATTATTAGATTCTGTTGTTGATGCGGCGGGACTTGATGAAATTCTCAGTCACCCAGTATTTCGTTATCACTGCGGCACCGTGCTGGCCAAAGGTTGGCTAGCACAAAGCTCTGTTAGCCAACAAAAATATGCAATGGCGTTGGCCTTCGCATTGAATGGTTTTGGCCGCAATATACACACAAAGATCATGCAGCGGGTGATATTTGCAGACGCCAGAGCCGATGGCACCCTAGCGGGTCGCGACGCCTACACGAGCCATAGAGTTGTGTTAAACCGCGACAATTTACGTGCTGCGATAACTGGCTCTGGCTCGATTCCGGTGGTGATGCACGGCGTGAAGGACATTCTCGGCGCGCCGGCGGGTATGCATCGTGACGGCGGCTTGCTCGATTATCACCCCGTGCCAGGTAACGTGTGGCAGGGGGATGGCTTGGTGCTCTACCCACATTTTTACTCAGAAGTTACTTCTGGCTGGTTTGATAAATACTTTTTTTGGCGCAAAACCCCCAAAGCCCTGCTTGATAAAGTGGTGTTAATCAGCCCGTCGGAATCCTTCTTGGCTTCCACTGAATTAGGCCGCATTCCTGATCGTCGCGATTTCTTGCGTATGCAGGGCGACGATCCGCTGCGCAAACGCCTGTGGTGGGATTCTGCGAAACGGAGCCTAGAGCTGGGTGAGGCGTTTTTAACCTTGGCCAAGTCGGGAGATATTGGCTCAATAGTAGAGCCAATTTAAGCATTGTTAATAATGCGTTGTTGATACCGATTTTTATGGCAGCCTCGGCTCAGCTAAGGGGAAGAGTGTTTGCCAAGCCTCTTCTGCACCAGCGAGCAGGCTTCAGCCGTTGGGGTAGGGTTTTTGGCATGGCTCAGCATTGAGTTCTTTTGCAATATCTGCTGCGGCAGGGGAGAAGTAGACCTTTACTTCGCAATGCAGTCGCCCTTCCGATTCATGCCGCATAAAAATTGCCATATCTTTGGGCTGCTTGGCGTCGGTGTATCGAGTCAAAAAATGATTTTCGAGGGATGGAATGGCCTCAGATACCAGCATTGCGTCACCGAGGTTTTTAGAGAACCAATTGTTCAGCGAGGCTCCGGTTTTTATTGTGGTTGTAGCTTTCATTGCCGGTGCCCGCTGCTTGAAATGAACGTTAGCGTTTGGCTTTGCTAATAATGGTTTGATGCTCAGCTTTAATTGGCATAACGCTAAAGGGACTGACATTGGCGCCGCCAGTATTGCCTTGAGGTATCAGGCCAAACGCGGTTAATGCCGCCGCGCCAACTAGGCGAAGGACTTGACCAAGAAATTCTTTGCCACCGCTGTTTCTAACGGCCCATTTCAGCATTTGCCAATGTACATTTACGTGCCAATAGGTTGATTCTTGGCCGATTACATGAGCGTTCTCTAAATGGCTAAACTCCGTTGCAATATCGCTATTAGTGCGGGCGTGTTCAGCCAGCTTTAACTCTGCTTGAACATGGGGAGTAATTTTTTTTGTGAAGTTGCTCGCCATATTTAGTCCTCCAATTCGGCCCGCTCAATATTACCATTTCATCATTGGCACGGGGTTTAGCGGGTTCTTGAAAAACCAGCGGGCGGCTCGTTTCGCTAAGTTTTTGTGGAAATTCGCATTGGGGAATGCGGCCTTAAGGCGCTTAATGTAGGGCTTTGTTAGGCCAAACTTTGCTAAGCCTAAAGAGAAATCAACTAAGTCACCTTGTCGGAATAGTTCAACCAGTGGATAGGATTCGTTTTTATACTCGCGAAGCTTGTGATGCTCAGTGATCATTAAGCTAATCTCTTCCGTCCATGCCGCTAGATTGTGCGCCTCTAAATACGCCAATGCTGGCGGAATTGATGGGGGTAAATAATCAATGGTGTCGTCAATCCAAATTCCGATGTCGTGAAATGCCCCAGCAATAATGATTTTATCCCGCTCTTCTGGTGTGCAGTCTCGAAGTGCGAGGCAGCAATGAATCATGCGATAAACATGGTTGCGGTAGCCGTCATACTCACTGCCAATGATGTCTTTCCAGTCAGTGAGAATACTCTCGAGCAAGGGAATCTGGTTTTCGATATTCAATGCTAGGCCTTGTTAGGGGTGTTTTAACTACAAGATAGCTGTTTTGCCGCCGTATTGTTAGACGAGCTTGGCTGCCAATATTGTTGTTTGGCAATAAAAAAGCCCCGCAGCTTAAGCAGCTGCGGGGCTTTTTTTGTGGCGCTAAACTTAATTTAAAAATAAAGCTTACGCACCAAACCAGGATTGGCCGCAAACACGCACAGTATTGCCGCTAACACCGCGTGAAGCAGGATTGCCGAAGAAGGCAATAGTTTCAGCAACGTCTACTGGTAAACCGCCTTGGGATAGGGAGTTTAAGCGACGGCCAAACATGCGGGTGAATAGGGGAATGGCGGCGGTCATGGCGGTTTCGATAAAGCCCGGCGCCACGGCGTTAACAGTGATATTGCGCGCCGCCAGCTCTTCTGATTTGGCCATAAAATCGACATAGCCAATAACACCGGCTTTAGATGCTGCGTAGTTGGTTTGGCCGCGCTGACCGCCGATGCCGTTCATAGAAGAAACACCAATGATGCTGCCGCCATCGTTAAGCGCGCCGCTGCTAAGCAGCTCGTTGGTAATGCGTTGAGCGGCAGCTAGGTTGATGTCTAAAGTCATCTGCCAGAACTGCTCAGACATATTGGCAATGGTTTTGTCGCGGGTTACACCGGCGTTGTGAACTACAATGTCGGCGCCGCCCAAAGCTTTAAGGGCTGCGGCTATTTTTGCGGGGGCATCGCTGCTGGTAATGTCGGCAATAACTGGCTGGCCTTTAAGGCGAGTCATGACCAATGCGAGTTCTTTTTCCATTTGCACTACATCGACACCGACAACGGTGGCGCCGTCACGGGCGAGGGTTTCGGCAATGGCTTCGCCAATGCCCCGCGAGGCACCAGTGACGAGGGCGATTTTGCCTGCCAAAGGTTTGTGCCAATCGGCGGTTTCGTTTACTACGGCGCTGCGCACTTTTATGACCTGGCCACTAATGTAGGCAGACTTGGGTGACAGTACAAAGCGCAGGCTGCTGTCGAGATTGGCTTCGGCGCCCTCGGCGACGGTAATTAGTTGGGCGGTTGCGCCCTTGCTGCCAACTTCTTTGGCCAGTGAACGGCTCAATCCCTCTAAGGCGCGCTGGGTAGCGGCAGCTTCGGGGGTGGCGCACTCCATGTGCGGCCGGCCCAGAATAACAATGCGGCCGCTGGGGCGTAATTTGCGAATATTGGCGTTAAAGAAGCGGTAAGCTTGAATTAATTGCAGTCCGTCGGTAAAACCACTGCCGTCAAAAACCAGAGCTTGATAGCGCTCAGCGACCACCGTTTCCGGGGCCTCGCTGGCCTGAGCGGCGCACTCGGTGGTAAGGGCTAGGCTGGCGTCGCTGTCTTTAAGATTGCGCAAGGTGGCGTCAACCAGCTGGGCATTACTGCCTGCGCCGAACAGCAGGGCGCCCGAGAAAAAATTATTTTGCTCAGCGTGGTAGCGCAATAACTCGGTGGGTACGGTAACACCGAGCGCGCCCATGATTTTTTTGCCGGCGCTGGAATTGATCAAGTTTTCGATTTTGTCGCTCATGCTCTGTGCTCCGCAGCCCTACAGGACTATTGTCTGAATTCAGTTTACATTGCCTAGACCGAGGGGTATTTTTTGCTGATGCCGGCCCGACAATTTCTCGCTTACTGTGTTGTGGAGGGCATTGTAACGACTCTCTAAGCCAACATGATTGACAGTGGCGCGCCTGCAGGCCGTCGCTTCAGCCAATGCTGGGGGATTCAGGCTTGTTACACTGCGCGCACTTTAGGCTTTACTCAATACCCTTATTTTTAATACTGAGGTCCAGATATGACACAGGCTATCAAGCGCGTTGCAATTATTGGCGGTAACCGTATTCCCTTTACTCGCTCTAACACTGCGTATTTTGGCGTCAGCAACCAGACAATGCTCACTGCGGCTATAGAAGGCTTGGTGCAGCGCTATAATTTGCAGGGCGAGTGTCTGGGTGAAGTGGCCGCTGGTGCAGTGATGAAGCACAGCCGCGATTTTAACTTAACTCGGGAATCGGTATTGGGCACCTCGCTGCACGCTAACACCCCGTGTTTTGATATTCAGCAAGCCTGTGGCACTGGCTTGCAGGCCATTAATTTGGTGGCCAACAAAATCGCCCTCGGTCAGATTGATGCCGGTATTGCCGGTGGTGTTGATACCACCTCTGACGCGCCGATTGGCGTTAGCGAAGGTCTGCGTAAAATTTTGTTGCAAGTAAATAAAGCGCGCTCTTTCGGCGACCGTGTTAAGCCCTTCCTGCAGCTGCGCGCTAAAGACGTGGGTGTGTTGATTCCCGCGAATGCTGAGCCGCGCACCCGCTTGTCGATGGGCGGTCACACCGAAATTACCGCCAAGGCGTGGCAAATTCCCCGCGACCAGCAAGACGAGTTGGCGGCGGCAAGTCACCAGAACTTAGCTGCAGCTTACGATCGCGGCTTTTTCAGCGACTTGATTACGCCGTTCAATGGCGTGAACAAAGACAATATTCTGCGCCCCGATACCACCGCAGAAAAGTTAGCCGGCTTAAAGCCAGCTTTTGACAAAGAAAGCGGGCAGGGCACGTTAACTGCTGGCAACTCATCTACCCTAACCGACGGCGCTTCCGTGGTGTTATTGGCCAGTGAAGAGTGGGCTGCTGAGCATAACTTGCCAGTTCGCGCATATTTGAGCTTTGTCGAAACCGCGGCGGTGGATTTTTTCGGTAAAGATGGCGCCTCTGAGAAAGAAGGATTACTTCTGGCTCCAGCCTACGCTGTGCCACGGATGCTGGCTAAAGCGGGTTTGAGCTTGCAGGATTTTGACTATTATGAAATTCATGAAGCCTTTGCTGCTCAGGTCTTGGCAACAATGAAGGCATGGGAAGATGAGTCATTCTGTAAAGAAAAGTTAGGGCTAGACAAAGCACTTGGTAGTATTGATCGCAGCAAATTGAATGTGAATGGCAGTTCCTTGGCGGCAGGTCATCCCTTTGCGGCTACAGGAGGTCGTATTGTAGCGACCTTGGCAAAAATGCTTGAAGAGAAGGGCAGCGGTCGCGGCTTGATTTCGATCTGTGCAGCGGGCGGTCAGGGCGTAACAGCGATTATTGAGCGTTAAGTTCGCTGCGCCTCTTTGGGGAGGCTTTCGCGTTTTAAATAAAAGGCCAGCTTAAAGAAGCTGGCCTTTTTTGTTTTCTGCGGCTAATTATTTTCCATAGCTAGCACAATCACCTAGCTCAAAGCCCATTACTTTTTCGTCTGCACAGGCGCTACAGGCATTGCCGTAGGTTTGGTGGCGCTTTGACGGGCAGGGCGTTGTTACGCAGCGAATTCCGGTGTCAACATGACCGCAGACGGGTTTGTATTCTCTGGTACACATTTCTGGGCGAGGCGCTTCGCAAGTTTTAAAACCCTCGACCACAGCAGTATCGCTTGCCGGTTTAGAGCTGGCACAGGCGCTGAGTAAGGCTCCCGCGACTAGTAATAATAAGCTTAGTTTTGCAGCGCGTAGGTAGTTAATTGACGGCATCGGTCGGTCCATTGTTGTGCGTTGTTAAGAAATATCAGGTAAGGCTAGGGAACCCTGAGTTTAAAAAGACATCATAGTAAACAGCTATCGTATCTATCGTAATTAAAAATTTTAGATATGGATAGGCTTTTGCTAGTCTGGCACCAAGACTTAGAAATTCACAGGAGTATGTCATGGAAAACATCGATATTGGTATTAGCGAAGCAAACCGTGAAGAGATCGCGGGTGGTCTAAAGGCATTGTTAGCTGATTCTTACACCTTGTACCTACAAACTCACAATTTTCATTGGAATGTGACCGGCCCGCGCTTTCGCGATCTGCATTTGATGTTTGAAGAGCATTACACTGAATTGGCGGTGGCGGTTGATGATATTGCCGAACGTATTCGTACGCTTGACGTTGCTGCGCCTGGTACCTATAAGGAATTTGCGCGGTTAAGCTCGATTGAAGAGATCGACGGTGTGCCCTCTGCCGAAGACATGGTCGACATTCTTACCCGTGGCCACGAGCAAGTTGTAAAAACCTGCCGAGTGGCCTTAAAAGTGGCTCAGCAGGGTGATGATGAGTCTACCGCTTCGCTGGTGTCTGACCGCATGCGGATACATGAGAAAACCGCGTGGATGCTGCGTGCTATTAATAAGTAAATTGGTTTTGTAGTCTTTGTTTTTTTGTAACAAGGCCTAACGCACTTCGTCTCAATTGCATATCCAAGTCCAGCCAATGCTTGCTGACCTTGTACTCTGTTTGTACGGTGGAGTTTGTGCGATGAAAACACGAGGTGCGATAACGAGTCTTTTATGTGTGCTGGCGACAGCCAGTGCGCATTCTCTAGAGCTGCGCAGCGCTGCAATGGCGACGGCAACTATCGAGCTATACACCTCTGAGGGGTGTAGCAGTTGTCCGCCAGCCGATGCGTGGTTGTCTTCCCTTAAAAACGATCCCCAATTATTTACGCGCTTTATTCCCATGGCCTTTCATGTCGACTACTGGAATCAGCTGGGTTGGCGAGATCGTTTTTCCGCAGCGGCTTACTCTGCTCGCCAGCGACAAATGCAGGCTCACGATGTGTTGTCGCAGGTGTATACCCCAGGTTTTGTGGTGAACAACGCAGAATGGCGGGGGTGGTTTAAACGCGGCAGTAAGCCGTCGGCGGCGCAGCTTGTGAATCAAAACCGAGACGCAGGCGTGCTAACGGCGCTATGGGAAAGCCCAGACGATTTCATTACGGTGGATTTTAAGCCTCAGGTGTTAGCAGATAAGCCGCTGTGGGCAAATATTGCGGTATTGGGTATGGGCTTAACAACACGAGTACAGCGCGGTGAAAATAGTGGTAGAACCTTGGCCCACGACTTTGTGGTGTTGAGCCTCGAGCGTCAGCTGCTTTCCGTCGATAGCTCTGATAGACATCACGCGCGATTTAAACCGGCCAATATCCCTGAACGAGGCCAGCAGCAGAGTGTTTTGGCGGTATGGGTGTCAGCCGGGGATTCACCCATAATTGTACAAGCGGTAGCGGGGAGCCTATAAGACTTACATTATTAGGATTGGCTTGCACTTGGGGCCAGCCCGGTGTTGCCGCGTTTTACTTCGTACATTCTGCGATCGGCCACTTGCAGCAAGGATTCGTAATCCTTGCCGTGGTGAGGATAAACTGCATAACCGATGCTAGCGGAAATTTGGTAAGAGACGTTTTCTAATAGTAAGGGCTCCGCTAGGGCTTTGGAGTATGACAGTATTTTATTTGTGATTGTGTCACTGTCGCCAAGGCTCGGTAATAGCATGCAAAACTCATCGCCGCCAAGCCGAGCAACAATGTCGCTGCTGCGACTTTGGGCTCGTAAACGTCTGCCGAACTCAATCAGTATAATGTCGCCACAGTGATGGCCTAGGGTGTCATTAATTTTTTTAAAATTATTTAAATCAAAATACAAAACACAGAAGACGCTGTCGTTAAGCTTAGCGTGAAATATTGCGCGCTCGATTTCATTAATAAAATGACGACGATTGGCTAAGTTCGTGAGGCTGTCATGATGTGCTAAGTGAATAACATTGCGGTGTTCAGCGTCGACAAGTTTGCGCAGTTTACGGGTTGATAAGTCGTAGTGCACAGTAATGAATATAATAAATGTGGTGGCGGTGAACATACCAACAAATTCGGCAAGCATTTCAGTTTGTGGCGCAAGAAGCGAAGCTCCAATCACATTGTTTTGTGCTGCGACGTAAAGCGCCGCGCTGGTGATGAGTACAATAAGGCTCCATATAATTCCCGCAACTGCGCTGATACTAAGTGTTGCCAAGGCGGGGATAATTACTATGCAGGGCGCGATGGGGGAGTAAAGGCCGCCAGTTTTTAGAACAACATAGAGTAGTCCGCAACCGAGGGTTGTGATGAATATATTCACAGCGAGAAACAAGCGGCCGGCGAATCGGATGGTAAGTAGTGCGATGGTGATGCCGCCAATAGCTGTTAAAGAAAATACGCTCAACAAATTGCGGCTTTCAAACTCGATTTCTACCGTAAATTGACTGATGAGTACCACTGCCGCAATGTAGAGCAGCGTTCCCCATAGGATTCTGACGACAAAGCGATTTCGATAGCGCTGATACTTACTCAGATCGCTGGTGTTGGGTAGCCACGGGTCGATTAAGTAATATTTGAGAAAATTATGAATTATTTGCATCGGGGTCCGTCTCGATGTTGAGTGCCAATTTTAATTTCATGTGTCGGACATTCCGTGTCTGCCACATCAATGCACGATATAAATGCAGTGAATGGCAATAATAATCAATAAAATGGGTGCTTGCTACCGTGCTTGCCGTTTGTCTTGAGATCACGCGTTAGAAATAAAACTCCAAGCCTAATTCAAGATAGCTATCGCGGCGAATAATATACAGTGGGTCATCGCTACGCGTGCTGTGGAAGTGATATAGCTCGCCAACTAGGCGCATGGTGTCGCCAATACGGGTGCTGGCTTCGATGACGGCTGAACGGCTTTGAGCGTCGTCGAGGTCTTGGCTCAGGCCAAATAAAACTTCACTGGAGGCAATGTCATTCAAACTGAGGCGGCCACCGGTGAATAGATCATTTTGGAAAATCCCCGCCTGTGCTGTGCCGCGGCTGTCCCAAGAATACTCTAGCAGCAGGCCTAAATCCCAGAAGCGGCTATTAATGCCGGTGAAGGTATATTCAAAACCGGCTGTACTGGCGCTAAGATCTTCGGTCGGAGAGTGACCAATACCACGGCGATGAATGGCTTCTAGCTTCCACAGCCAATCGCCGCTGATGTATTGGGCGTCGATGCCGCTTTGTTCAATTAGTGGGTAATAGGCCGCTAGGGCGATGCCGTCCTTATAGCTTATTGCTTGGTAGAGGGGTTCCCGCGAGGTGCCTTGAAACCAGGATAGCCCCAAATTCCAGTCGCCCAAATAATGACTCCAGCGCAGGGCGTAGTCGATATGGCTCTCCTCTTTGCTACTTTGGTAAACCTCTTGATTATTGATAGTGAGGGGGGTAGAGCGGAGGCGGCCCGCTTCGCCCGCAAACTGCCGGGGCCGAAACTGGGGCAGTATAAAAACATCGATCACACCCCAATCTTTAATACTGGCGAAGTGAATCATGGGCTGGCCGAGCTTGTCTTCGCCATCGGCGGACTCGACAAAATCGGTCTGGTTAATAATGTCGACCAAGTGCTGGGATTCCGTAACGCCCCAGAATACGGTGTTAATACCCACGCTCAGCTCCCAGTCGGCGCCGACGTGCTGCCAGTAAAATTCCCGCAGATCGCCGTGGCTGCGCTCCTCGTCTAGGGAGTCGTAGCGGTAAAATGCCTTGATATTAAAACTGTCGTCGCCGTCATTCCACTGGCTAAACCACTCGGGTGCAATCACCACGGAGAGGGTTTCGGAACCTTGCGCCGACTCGGCGGCCGACATCGGGTAAGTGCGGCCTTGTAAACCGATATAGCCGAGTAATTCGCTGTGTGCGCATAAGGGCAGCAGCGTGATTGTAGCTAAGCTAAGAGCTTGTAAGGTAGTGAGGCAATACTTCATAAACTCGCCCTTAGCGCGCCCGTTTCAGACTGTTTTCGGTAAAGTCGCTCTCGTCGAGACCCGTGCCAAACTGGTAGTTGCGCAAAAATACCTCGGTGCGCCGCTGGTTTTTGTGATTAACCATGCTTTGAGTGGTGGGGCGCCAGAATTTATTGAGATGTAATTTATAGTCCGACAGGGTGAGGGTTTTAAGCAGGGTGTCCTTGCGATCGTAGAAATCAATTTTTAGGACGCGATAGTGGGTCTTATCTACCCAAGCTACTTGTTTGCTGTAGCCGGAGTACTGGTCGCGGGGAGTGGATTCAATAACAAAGCAGTCTTGACCATCCACCGTTTCGTCGCGCAGCCAGCGGTAGTCGTATTGTTCTACTTCAAAGGAGTTCAGATCTTCGTAGGCAAATTCGCTGCCCATAAACGGTCCGGACTTATTTTTGGACGAGATGCGCTTAACTCGCTTAAGCGCGGGCAAGTACAACCATTGGTCATCCATGGCATTGGTGTGGGTGAAACTGAGAAATGCTGTGCCCTTAACGTCGTTGGGGCTGTCGAAGATGGTCATTGACTTATCGCCATCATCGGCAACTTCCAAGGCGAGTATGCGCATCTCTCGGCGGCTTTCGCGCTTGCCAATGTGCAATACCATTTCCATGTCGGCGCTACTGTCTTGCCAGCCGCGGTCGCGGGCTTTCATCTCTTTGGCAATGGTGAGGCCTTTGGCTTGTGGAGAAAGCTGTTGAGTGTCTGCAGATAATGATTCTTGCGCGGTACTGGGAAGTGCTAGTAATAGGCTGAAAGCGAGACTAATACTAAGTGCTAGCGGTTTTGTTATGGTCACGTGGCAAGCTCCGGAGCGACAGGGGTTTAGCAATTATACATTTGTATGGACGGGTGAACTTAAAGCATAATCGGGCCATAAATCAAATTTGCTTAGTTTGTATGGCGCAGTGGCCTTCACTGGACTCACGCTAGGCGATAATAATAAACAGGGGAGTTGCTGCCGAGTATGGCTATTCAGGGTAATAAATTTGTCGACAAAGTGGATCAGCTATTTGGCCATTTAGCCGAGTGGGCGGTTAACCATCGCGCGATCGTTTTACTGTTGTCCCTGCTGTTTTTAAGCGCGGGTTTGTATTTCGCTAGTATGGTGAAGAGTGACAATAGCCTTGATGCTTATTTTGATAAAAGTGATCCGGCCTATATCGCCTACAGTGAATATTTGGATGAGTTCCTGTCGGACGAAGTCACTTATATTGTCTATAAGGTGCCAGAGCGTACCCACGGCCCTTTTAATATTGATGCCATGCGCCAGGTTGCCCAGCTAAGTCAGGCCTTCGCTGACGAGGTTCCCTATGTGCGTGATGTGATTAGCTTGCCGACCGTGGAGTTTATTCGTGCCGATGGCGACTCGATTAGCGTTGATGAGCTGATGTTGGATTTTCCTGAGAGCCAGTCTGAACTACTGGAGCTGCGCAAAGAGGTCTTAAATCGCCCCCTGTATGTCAATTACCTGATTAACGCCAAGGCGGACTACGCCGCTATTATTTTAGAAATGGAACGCAGCAGCGTTGACCCGCTGGAAAAGATTATTTACGACGAGGCCCTGGGTAATCAACTAGAGAATCTCTACCCACAGGTCAGCGACAATAAAATACGCGAAATATTGGCGCGGCCAGAGTACGCGGGTATCGACTTTTTTGTGACCGGCGATGTACCGATGAACTCGGCCTATAACCATGTATTTATGGAAGACGCCGCCATTGGCACTTTAGTAACGCTCGTGGTGTTGGCGATATTGTCTTCGCTTTTGTTTAGGGTGAGCTTAGTGGCGCTGTTTGGCCCGCTGGCGGTAGTGGTCCTAAGTATTGTCATGGTGATGGGCATGATGGGCGCCTTTGGCTGGGTGCTGGGTTTGTTTTTTGGCATTGTTCCAACCTTGATTTGCGCAGTTGGTGTTGCGCAAGCGGTGCATATTTTATTGGAGTTTCAGCGCGCCTACGGCGAAACCGGTGATCGCAAGGCTTCAGTCAAGGCCGCTATAGCCAAGGTAGGGGGCGCCTGCTTGCTAGCCTCAATTACCACCGCAGTTGGCTTTTTGGTAATGACGGTTTCGCAGCTCAAGGTCTTGAGTGAAATGGCCTTGTACGCGGCGTCTGGCGTGATTTTTACCTTTGTATTGTCAATGACCTTGCTGGTGGTGGTGCTTGCCTCGGGTAAGTCTGGCGCTAGATCTGGGGGTGAGTCAGCGCCAACTCATAGCGACAAGCCGGCCGTATTACCTGCGGTGCTGAGTTTTGTTGAAGCCTGTATTGCGGTCAATCTCAAGCGACCAATGATGTTGTTGATGCTGGGCGGTGCGGTGCTACTGGTGTCCTTGATTGGTTTGGCCCAGATCAAAGTGGATTTCAACTTCTTAGAAGACTTTAAGCCCCACGTTGAGTGGCGCCAAGATACCGAAGTGGCCGAAAGTGTTATGGGTGGCATTCTAAATGTGACTTATATCATCGACACCAATGACGCCGAAGGTGTTAAACGCCCTGATTTATTAAAGGCTATTGAAAGTGTGCAAAACTTTGCCGAGTCGCAGCCGCTGGTTAAAAAAGCTTACTCGGTAGTGGATATACAAAAAGACCTCAATCGCAGTTTTCACGGCGACGACCCCGCTTGGTACCGACTGCCGGAAGCGCGGGATTTAATCGCGCAATATTTCTTGGTTTACGAGATTTCGGGTGGCGAAGAGTTGCAGGAATTTGTGTCACAGGATTATAGCCGCACGGTGATGGAGTTGCGGGTAGAGATGACCGGCTCGGCGGCAATTACCGAACTGCTAAAAACCATCGATGACTATATCGCGGCAAACCCATTGCCTAACGCCCAAGTGCGTAAAACTGGTATTGGCCTAATGTGGGTGAAGATGGGTGAGTATATTGCCGAGACTCAGCTCTATGGTTATAGCCTTATATTTATTATGGTTGCTGGATTTTTGTGTGTGGCCTTTGGTTCAGTAAAAGTGGGTATGTTGGCGATGATTCCCAATTTGGCACCGGTGGTTGTGGTGTTAGGGCTGATGGGTTGGCTGGGCATTCACCTCGACTATATGAAGTTATTGTTGGCGACCATTGCCATTGGTATCGCTGTGGACGACACCCTGCATCTGGTAATTCGCTTTCGGCGCTGTTTTTTGCAAACCGGTAATTATCGCCGTGCGCTTGAAGACGCCATGCGTGATGTGGGCCCCGCGCTGGTGATTACTACCGTGATACTGATCGGCGCTTTCTCCTGCTATTTGCTGTCGAATATGGCTATTATTTCTAGCTTCGGGGTATTGCTGTGTGTGGCAATTAGTGTGGCGCTATTGGCTGATATGCTATTTATGCCCGCATTATTATTAATCACTAAACCCTTTGGCCCTGAGTTTGACCCTAAAGCCGCGCTTTGATTGCGGCTTTAGCTTAACAGCATGGCGGTTAGCCCGCCGGCATTAACTCTCTGTTTCGCCGTGGCGGCCCCGACCTTGGCTAAAGCTTTGCGCGCCAGCAAGGGTTTCACCGGAAGCGAGGGTGGTCATACCTAGGGCAAACTCATTGCGAATTGCTTGTTCCTCATCCACACCCCATTGCTGGCGCGCGCTGAGCCGGTCGTTGCGCAAACATTGCTGGGGAAAAGCGGCAATTTGCAGAGCGAGTTGCTCGGCGCTATCGCGGAGATTGTGAACACTCACTACTCGGTTAATTAACCCAAATCCATGGGCTTCTGCGGCGTCGACGGCGCGACCAGTTAGAATCATATCCATGGCTCGGCTCATGCCTATTAACCTCGGCAGGCGCACGGTGCCGCCGTCGATAAGCGGCACGCCAAAGCGTCGGCAAAACACGCCGAAAATGGCGCGTTCGGTGGCAATGCGCATATCGCACCACAGGGCTAACTCGAGACCGCCAGCCACACAGTAGCCGTCAATGGCGGCAATAACTGGTTTACTAAGCTCCATTCGGCTCGGCCCCATGGGGCCAATTCCCTCTGTGTTGAGCGGGTTGCATCGCGCAGGGTCGTCGCTGGCCACTGCCTTTAGGTCTGCGCCTGCACAAAAATTGTTTTCGGCGCCGCAGAGGATGGCGACAGATAGTTCTGGGTCGCTATCAAAGGCTTGGAAGGCTTCCGCGAGCTCGTGTGCGGTTTTACCGTCGACAGCATTGCGCGCTAGGGGACGATTAATCGTGACCCACAGCAGCGGTGGGCGGCGGTCGATTTGAATCTGCGTCATTGACGTCATGAATGCCTCAGGTTTTATATTTTATTCGCGGCTTATCATGGCATTTTTGTCGAGGCCTGTCTGGTGTCGCAGTTGTTTGCGTGGATATGTGTAAAAAAAGTCGCTGGAGACTCAAATATTGGTCCTGGACGCCATTTTAAATGACCTGTGTTTTGCCTAATTTGGGTGGGCGGTGCAAAATAGCCGGCTTGGCGGCTAATGGCTAATTATGGCTGCTCAATAATAATCGGGTTAATCCGAAATAAAGCCCATCGCGGGCGCACTCACTACTTAACGCACAGACAGGAAACGATTATGGGACCCCTTAGCGGAATACGTATTATTGAACTAGAAGGGTTAGGACCTGCGCCCTTTGCTGGCATGATGTTCGCAGATATGGGCGCGGAGGTAATTTCGATTACCCGCAAATCTGCCGCTGCCGACGCTCCAGTAGCCAATATTATTAGTGAGCGAGGCAAGAAATCCATCGCCCTGAACTTGAAAGATCCTCGCGGAGTGGAAGCGGTTTTGAAACTGTGTGAATCGGCCGATGCGCTGATAGAAGGTTTCCGGCCCGGTGTGGCTGAGCGCTTGGGAATTGGCCCAGAGCAGTGCTTAGCTCGCAATCCTAAGTTAGTTTTTGGCCGCATGACCGGTTGGGGCCAGACTGGCCCGATGGCGCAGGCCGCTGGCCATGACATTAACTACATTTCGCTGTCTGGGGCGTTGCATGCCATGGGCCGCGCTGGCGACAAGCCGGTACCCCCCGCTAATTTGGTCGGCGATTTTGGTGGTGGCGGTATGTTTTTGGCTTTTGGTGTGGTGTCGGCGATTTTAGAGGCCAGTCGCAGCGGTAAAGGTCAGGTGGTGGATACCTCAATGGTAGAGGGCTCTGCTGCACTGATGCATATGGTGTACTGCTTCTATAACCAAAATCTTTGGAAAGACGAACGCGGTGTTAATTTACTGGATACCGGCGCGCATTTTTATGAGACCTACGAAACCAGTGACGCTAAGCACGTGTCGATCGGTCCTATCGAGCCCCAGTTTTACCATATTCTTAAAGAAAAGCTGGGCCTAGACGAAGACAGCTTCGGCGCGCAAATGGATACCTCGCGCTGGCCTGAGTTGAAGCAGAAGCTTACAGCAATATTTTTGACTAAAACCCGCGATCAATGGTGCGAGGTATTTGAAGGTTCAGACGCTTGTTTTGCGCCAATACTGTCGATGACTGAAGCGCCAAAACATCCGCACAATGTCGCCCGAAAATCCTTTATTGAAGTAGGAGGCCAAATACAGCCAGGGCCAGCGCCTAAATTTAGTCGCACTGAGCCGCAAGTTCTAAAAGGCGCTCCTCGTCCCGGCAGCGATACTGAATCGGTACTAAGCGAGCTAGCGGGTTACGATGCCGCGAGCTTGGCCAGTCTGCGTGCTGAAGGTGTTTTAAGTTAAGTGCAAGGTTTGGTATTTACTTAAAAGGGCCCGGGAGGGCCCTTTTTTGTTGTTTGAATAGTAAGACTTGGTTTACGCGTGATTATTTCGATTGCCGAGCAATGCTGGCGAATTCATGTCCAGTATTCCGTGATGGAGAGCGATAACGGCCGCCATCGACCGGTTGCGGACGCCTAACTTTCGATAAATATCCTTCACGTAACCATCAACGGTGTGCGTGCTGATAGATAAGAGTTTTGCAATTATCTTATTGCTGTTGCCGTGCGCAAGCTCCCTGAGCACTTGTTGTTCGCGTGGTGTGAGAGGCAGAGGCTCGGTGTGCATCAATTGTTGCTTAGCGCTATTTAAAGGCATTTGGGATTCACTTTTCCGTTGTGATTGCCAAGTATCTTCCCCCTCTAGCACGGGGCTGACAAATGAAAAAATACCTTGTTTCGATTTAGTTATTCTTATCTGACCACTCTTGAGAAATGATATTTACCATCCAGTCATGGAAGGCCTTTATGACCTTGTCTCCGGCCTTGCTATTGCAGTAAGTCAGAAAACATTCGCCGTGGGGAGTTACTTTGCTAGGCATAGGCAATACAAGCGCACTGTCATTTTTCATGAATTGGTATGAAGTGGGCAGATAGCCCATGGCGATACCAATATTGTTTTTCACTGCCTCGATACTAGCTTGCACGGTGCTGACAACTAGCTCGTTCGGCGTTTCAGGGAGCAGGTTCCATTGCGTCTGCCAACGCGGCCATTGATAGGTGTCGCTGGAAATTCTGATGAGTCGGCAATTGCTGAAATCGCCTTCGCGCAAACCCGGGTGCTGCTCCAGATAGGCGTGGCTACAAATCGGTGTTAAGGCAATTTTTACCAGCGGGTGATAGGTCAACTCTGGCTCATTGCCGCATTCATGCCGAATAGCTACTGTGGTCTCTGAGTTCGCCAAATCAATTCTGGCTACGTCAGAATCGATCTGAATATTCAACTCTGGGTGTTCGGCTTGAAATTCATGAATATTGGGAAACAGTAACAGGCTTGCAATATTGGGTAGGGTGTTTACAACGAAGCGTTGTTTCTTCTTTTCTCGGCGCACTGCTAGGGTTGCGCTGTCTATTAAATCCAGTCCGCGCTTTACGTGCAGGTAATAGCGCTTTCCGTCTGCCGTTAGTGATATTTTTCGGTTTTCCCGTTTGAACAGCGCGACTCCCAGGTATTCTTCTAAAATTTTGATCTGGTGGCTGACCGCCGGTGGCGAGACAAATAGTTCGTCGGCTGCTTCTTTGAAGCTCATTCGACGTGCAGCCACTTCGAAAACTCGAATTAAGTTCAGGGAGGGTAGTTGCTGGCTCGACATTAATTGGCGGCTCAAATGTTGTTCAGGAGGATCACGTAAGGGCTGGAAAGCCGATGCCTGATCGCATTGTAACTTTGTCTCGTAAAGTTTTACAGGAGCCGATGAGGCTCTTGATCATTAATGGGGACGCCAGCAGTGATTAAACTGGTTTTACGACGAGCAATTCACTGGGGAGTTCCCGTGGCCATCCAGAAAGAGTCGTGCGCAGACGTGACCTTGAGGCTAAACGAATAGTCCGCTGTAAAGTTGTTGAGCTTTGAGCAAGGCCTGAGTATTGAATGTCTCGGATTATGATCATGCACAGCCAATTATTCGTTCAGTAAATGGCCCTAGTTTTCGTGCGGCAAGTATTTTATTTGGAATAGGAAATACGCTGGCCACTGAGTTATAAGCGAGCGAAAAGTCTGGGGCTGTTTTAGGTGTAAATCACCACACAAACGGCATTGATCGCCATGGTTAAAAACAAGCGTTCAGCGATGGTTCTATCCTCAAGTGGCGCCAATTTACAAGGTTCGATAATGCAGCACATTCGCGCTAGAGTGCTAGGGCAGGCGGGGGGAGATAGTTCGATGCACATAAAAACCAATCGCCAAGCGGCACACAATACCTGACGGGAGACTAGGCTATGCCCATCCGTAAAAATAAACCTCCGAAAACCCTATCGTAGAGTTTGGCGCTGCATTATGCTCCGCGCAATTACCCTTGTTAGATCCCTGTGACTTAGCGAGGCTACTATAAAATCAAGTACGACTTAACCTGACATAAACTGGCTTTAATATTGTGATTATCCGAACGCGTCTAAGCAAAGCTATTTTGTACCTCGCCCTCACCACCCTAGTGGTGGTTGCCGCTGTCGGTATTTTTGAATATCACACCTCCTATTTCCAGTCGCGATACTTCGCCAAACTGGCGGCTACTCTCAACTTTGAAGTTAAAGACGGGCCCGCTGAGGCGAGCTGGCATCCAAATCACGGCCCATACAACATCCAAAATGGCTATACGCGTCTACCAGCGTTTAGCGAGCAATTACAGGCAAAAGGTTATCGCATTAGCCGCCAGGCAAATTTCTCAGACCGACTTATCCAGTACAGTCGCTGGGGCGGCAACCCGCCTTATCGCGAGAGTGCTCAAACCGGGCTGAACATTATAGGCAGTAACAATGTCTCGCTGTTTTCCTCGCGGGAGCCAGAGAATGTGTATGCGGAGTTTAAAGACATTCCGGCACTGCTGCTAAAGCCGCTGCTATTCATTGAAAACCGCGAATTACTCGTTGACCAACACCCGAGTAAAAATCCTGTCGTGGAATGGGATCGGCTTGCCCAAGCAGCGCTTTCACGGCTGCTCCACCCCGGTGAGGGCGGCCCTGGAGGCAGCACCCTTGCTACCCAAATGGAAAAATACCGTTATTCACCTAAGGGCATGACCACGGATCACAGTGACAAGCTTAAGCAAATCGTTTCCGCCAGTGTACGCCATTACCACTCAGGGCTAAGCGGGCGCGATGCGAGAAAGGCTATCGCGCTTAGCTACCTTAATTCGACACCGCTTTCTGGCCGCGCGGGCCACGGTGAAATTCATGGCATTGGCGATGGCCTTAAGCAATGGTATGGAATTGACTTTACCTACGCCAATTACGCACTGTCGCCTTCAAACGATGCCGTTAGCATCGAAGAGCGAGCGCGGGTGTTTAAAGCAGCCTTAAGTTTGTTGTTATCGCAACGGCGCCCCTCTTTTTATCTACTGGACGGCCGCGATGAACTGGAAGCACTCACCACTAGTTACCTGCGAATACTGACCAGCAATGGCGTGATTAGCGAGAGGCTCCGAGACGCCGCGCTGGCTCAGAAACTGAACTTCGTCGAGCGAGAAAAAGGCCAGCTCGCGACATCATTTATTTCAAAAAAAGCTGTTAACAATGTACGTAACGAACTAATGACATTGCTGGGTGTTCGCAGCTTGTACACTCTCGATCGACTCGATCTCACCGTGCAATCTACGATTGCTGGCGACACCCAAGTGCAAATCGCCCAATTACTCAAGCAGGCAACTGACCTAGACTACGCCAAACAATCCGGTTTACTCGGTGAAAAACTGCTACGCGAAGGTCAGCTTAGCGCACTTAATTACAGTGTACTGCTTTACGAACGCACACCGACAGGTAACGTACTACGGGTACAGACCGACAACCTAGACCTGCCCTTCGACATGAATGCCGGTTCGAAGCTGGATCTAGGTTCAACCGCTAAATTACGGACCTTGATCACCTATTTAGACATCATTGAAAAGGTATACCTAAAGTACCGAGAGCTACCGCCAAAGGACCTCGCATTTGCTCGAAGCATAGCTGAAGACCCGCTGCGCCAGTGGACCCTAGACCGCCTTATCGCCGATCCCAGCACGCCCTTACAAACGGTGCTGGACGCGGCGATGCAGAGAAGCTATTCCGCCAGCCCCGCGGAGTCATTTTTCACCGGCGGTGGACTGCATACCTTCAATAATTTCGACAAACAGGACAACTCTCGCGTACTCACCGTAGCGGAAGCCTTAAACCGCTCTGTTAACCTCGTGTTCATTCGCATGATGCGCGACGTAACCCGCTACTACTCCATGGAGATACCCGGTTCACGTGAGCTTTTGCTCGACAGAACAGATCCTCGTCGCAAAGACTATCTGAGCCGATTTGCGGATCTAGAAGGTAAGATTTATCTCAATCAGTTTTACAGCAAATATCGTAAGTTAAATCGCCAGGAAATTATCGAGCGCCTAGCGAGTCGCACCAAGCCATTCCCTGGTCGTTTAACGATGGCATTCCGCTCAGTTCTTCCGGAAGCCGATGAGGCCGCCTTGACTGAATTCCTGCGTTCACGCCTAGCAGTGGAAACCTTTGCTGAAATTGACGTTGGCAAACTCTACCGTCAATTCGACCCTGAGCGTTTTAACAGCAATGACCGTGCTTATCTGGCGCATATGCACCCGCTGGAGCTGTGGCTGGTTAAATATCTTCTCGAGAATACCGAGATTAGCTATGAGCGAATTGCTGCGGAAAGTGCGCCACTCCGTCAAGATGCCTACACCTGGCTGACGAAGTCCCGCAAGCAACGCGCTCAGGATCGGAGTATTCGCATACTGTTAGAGCGCGATGCGTTTGTGGCCATCCATCAGCAGTGGCAGCGCGTGGGTTTCCCGTTTAGTAGCTTGGTACCATCCTATGCTACGGCCATTGGTGCATCGGCAGACCGGCCCACTGCACTCGCCGAGTTGATGGGCATTATTATCAATGACGGTATGAGAATCCCGTTTCGACAAATCGATAGCCTGCATTTCGCCAAAGGCACACCCTACGAAACCAAGTTTGAATATACCCCCGCAGTGGGAGCGAGAGTGCTGTCATCTGAAGTCAGTACCACCGTGCGGAACGCCCTTGCTGGGGTGGTGGAGAACGGCACCGCAAGACGCCTGAAAGGGCTTTTTGTCGACGCCACTGGCGCCCCCATTCAGGTGGGCGGAAAAACCGGTACTGGTGACCATCGCATTAAATCTTACGGCGCCGGCGGACGCCTTATTGGCAGCGAAGCAGTGAATCGGAATGCAATTTTCACCTTTTATATCGGTGATCGCTATTTTGGTGTGATACTCGCCCATGTAGGCGGAAGCCAATCAACCGGCTTTGAATTCACCAGCGGATTAGCCACGCAATTACTAAAAATTATTCATCCAGTGCTCCAGCCAGCGCTGGCGGAAAACGCCGTCACGGTGAAATCAAGTAGTGCTCGTTAATGGTAGGGGGCAGGGCTAAATATTGAGTGGGGCGTAAATCGAGCGGTAGTTTTAAGTAAGGCGGCGATGAAGAGCTCCGCGCTCACTGCGGATGGTCCGAGATTGTAGGTCGGGTTTACCAACACCATCACGCTATGGCTGGACTTTTTGGAGCAGTGAATTGGTAAAAGGTAGCCCGCCCGTGACCAAAAAGAATCGTAGAGTCGGTGCTTAATACTTACCCCGGTGCAGCGATAAGCCGCTGTACCGGGGCGCAGGGCTACCAGCGGTAGCTGGCTTGCAGTGCAAAAGTACGTGGGTTATTGACCAGACCGTGGTGGGTCGTCGCCCCGGTGATGGTTTTCGCGGTCGGCGCATCGACGCCGTAGAGTATAACCAACTCATCGCTAAGGTTTTTACCCAGTAATGCCACTTCCCACTCGCCGTCTATTGACGAGAGGGCAAGTCGACCATTGAAGGTTTGGTAGGCGTCCTGCTTGATGCGATCATCCAAGTTTGGCGAGGGGTGATAGTCGTCGGTAAATATCACATCAATATTGGCGCGTAGCATCAGTGAGTTACCCAGCGGGCGCTCGTAGGCCAACATCAAATTTCCGGAGTAGTCAGCAACATATTGGTTAGTCTTGCCGCTGTAGTCGCAGCTAATGCCATTGGCATTGTCAGGTGCCTGATCTTGGATGCAGGTGCCAAACTGGTGGTCCTGAAACTCGAAGTCGAGGAAGGCTAGGCCGCCGGCCAACATCAGGTTTTCGGTCAAGGCCATCCGACCGTCTAGCTCAATACCCTGAGAAACAGCGCTGGCAGCATTGCCCACATTAAAACCTAGGGTGCCGTCGAAGACACTGACCTGAAGGTTGTCGAACTCGGTGCGGAACAGAGCGGCATTTAGCTCGGCGGCGCCTTCGAGAAGGCTGGTCTTCATACCCAACTCAAAGCTAAGCGCTTCCTCTTCCTCAAACTCAAAGCTACCGATCAACACTTGCTGATTAGTGCCTGCAGGTGCATTGGGGTTAAGCGGAGTAGGGTCTGCGCTAGGTGACGAGTTGGAACGCGCGTCAAAACCGCCTGATTTATAACCTCGGCTGGCAGAGAAATAGGCCATTAAGTCATCCGTGGCATCCCACTGCAAGTTTACCAGTGGCGCGAACTGCACTTCGTCGCGCTCGCCCTTTAGGTCGTGACGCTCGGCAGCAAAACTGACCGCAGCAGCGGTATCGACTTCACCCAGCGGCTGAATTGTCCCGTCGTCGAAGCCAAACTCGAGTTTACGCGCACCTTTTTTATTTTCCCACGTCAGGCGACCACCGAGGGTTAAGCGCAAGGTATCCGCCATATTCCACGTTGCCTGCATAAAGGTTGAGGCGATGGTTGACTCGCTATTGAAGTCACGCGGTGTGCGAATGCCGCGAAGCGCGTTACCGGCGTCACCAATACCTAGCAGCTCAAAGCCAGTGGAGCCGTCAGCGCCGGGGTCAGTATCACCACGAGCGCCGCCTTCGAGTAAGTCTGCTGCGTTAACCAGTTGTGGAACAAGGTCGGAGGGCAGATATAGCGAGTCGAAAAAATCCAGTTTGCTATATTGAAAATAGGCACCCGCAATATACTCAAAAGCTTCGCCTGCTGGGGAAATCCAGCGGAGTTCTTGGCTGAACTGCTGGTACTCTTCTTGAAACTCAACTTGGAACAGTGGTGCACCGGTGAAGTCGCAGTCGCAGTCTTCATCGTACTCATAACCCATAATGCCGGTGATCGAGGTGAATTGATGATCGTCGCGATACCAGTCGACATTGGCTGTAAAGTTATAGGTGTCGTTATTGCTGTAGTCGCCGTTGCTGTGGCGCTTGCGATCAGCGGTATTGTTCAGCACGCCCTCGTCGGAGTCGATATCGATAATCGCGCCGTTGGGCTGAACCTGTAGAAAATTTAACACTGGTGCCGGCAGCAAGCCGGTCAATGCCGCTAAGCCACCGGCGTCTGGAAATGTTGTGCGATCCATGATCTCACCGTAGGTGCGACCTTGGAACAAGAAGACATCGGAGTCAGAAGCGTAATTGGTAATGATTTCAGAGTTACGACCGACAACATCAAAGCTGCCCGCCTCAATTTTAAACTTGGCCGTGACGCTGTCGCTGACATCCCAGCTGAGTTTGATGCGGAAGGTTTCTTCGGCGCGTTGAGCTTCGTCACGATCCAGCACAAGGTTTTCCATAAAGCCGTCTAGCTCGCGCTTGCGCACCGCAAAACGGTAGCCTAGGCGATCATTGATCGGGCCGCTGGCAACCAAATCGATAATACGCTCGTTCTGTTCAGGCTCATAGGTAACTTGGACGCTGCCTTCGGCGTATTCGCTTGGGTTCGCAGTTTGGATGCTGATGGCGCCAGCAATACTGTTCTTGCCCAGCAGAATGTTCTGTGGGCCGCGGAGAACTTCTACTCGAGACAAATCAAGAAACGGCGCACGCGCCAACTGAGCGCGACCGTAGGCAATACCATCAACGTACATACCCACCGATTGCTCAAAGCCTTGGTTTTCACCTGAGCCGATGCCGCGAATATAAATATCAGTGCCAATGCCGGATTCCGACATAGTGAAGTTGGGTACATAGGCCTGCAGATCTTCGATCTTGGCAATACCCGCCTCCATCATTTTTTCCCCACCGATGGCGCTAACGGAAACCGGCACATCCTGCAGGCTTTGCGAACGTAGTTGGGCGGTAACCACAACTTCTTCGAGCATTGGTGCCGCATGTGCAAGGCTGCCAAGTAAACTTAATGGCAATAGGGTGGAAAAGGCACTGATTCCTTTTTTCATTGTGGTCCTCATTTTTCTATAAGTAAGAGCATTGCCCTGAACGTAAACTCAGGCAGACTTTTTGTTACGTGGTTTGGCTACGCAGCTCCGGTGACCGTGAAATCACTCTAAAAGTTGTTCATTGAATATTTCTCACGGCGGATTCTGGCGGGAATGGCTCGGTGAGACATTGGCCACTACGTATTGTTTGGCAAGCTTTTCGGCCAATTTGGAAATTACAGGTTTTAGAAACTTTGAATACCAAGAGGTCAACGACCACTTTCTCCCGGTGACAACGGCTGCAGCTAGATGGTCAAATTTGACACTCTTTGAAACGAGTTTTGTCACAGATTTGTCACTGGGGCGTCACAGCCAAATTTCAGGCATAAAAAAACCCAGACCAAAGGTCTAGGTTTTTTTATATAAGTCAAAGACTTATGTTTGGTGCGCCCGGCACGATTCGAACGTGCGACCGCCTGGTTCGTAGCCAGGTACTCTATCCAGCTGAGCTACGGGCGCTTCAGGCTGCGTACTATATGGATGTCGCCCCCCCCTGTCAACGACTTCATGAAATAAATATGAATTTAATGCTTGTTGCTCAAAAAATGTCCAAGATATTGATATTTAACAGCATTACGCTGTGTGGTTAACATGAATCATGGGGAGAAATACAGCCCAAAAGGCCGTTTTTTGTAAGAAAACTTAATCCGCTAGCTGGCCTGGGGTTAGCAAGTAATGGCCAACAAACCATTCTTGGCCGTCTCGGTAGGCAAATAGCTCAGAGCAAGCCAGCATAAACATACGCCAGCGCTGGAATTGCACTTTGGGGTTGGGGGTATCTTTGAGTATTTTTAGGGCCTCAGCCTTATTGTCGTCGAGTTTATCGAGCCATGCTTCGAGAGTTTTGGAGTAGTGCTCGCCATTTACCCGCCAGCTATCGACCATGCGCATGTGCTCTGAGAAGTGCATCAAGGTATCGAAGGCGGGCATTTGCCCCCCGCTGAAGAAGTTGTCGGTCATCCAGCCGCCATCAAAGGGGTAGTGTAAGTAGGCGTGGCAGAAGATGTGCACGAACATTAGGCCGTTTGGTTCTAGCCAGCCGGCGACATTGGCGAGTAATTCTCGGTAATTGCGAACATGCTCAAGCATTTCCACCGTTACGACCCGGTCAAAGCGCTCGGTCAGGGTTAAGTCGCCTACATTGCAGGTAATCACTTTTACGTTACTCAAGCCTCGCGACGCCGCTTGTGCCTCAATAAATTCCCGCTGACCGCTAGAGTTAGATACCGCCGTAATTTGCGAGTGGGGGTAGCGTGCTGCAGCCCAAAGGGTGAAGCTTCCCCAGCCACACCCTAAGTCCAGTATCTTTAGACCATCTTCGAGCTGTGCTCTTTCGGCGTACATGGCTAGCATGGCTTGCTCGGCATTCGCTAGGTTTTGGCAGTTTTCGTCCCACCAGCAGCTACTGTATTTAAGGCAAGGTCCGAGCATCAGTTTGAACAAGGCGGCAGGGACTTCGTAGTGCTGCTCATTTGCATCGCCAGTATTGATGGCGATGGCAGAATCCTTAAGTTCGCGACGAAATTGGCGTCGGCGGGCCTCATTGCTTTGTAAATCGCCGCTAAATTCCTGTACTAGGCGGTCTGCTAATTCTCGGCGTATACCTCTGCGCAGCAGTGGGTCAGGTACGAGGCCGCGCTCGGCAAGCATAATAGGGTTAATCATAAATTACTCCGTAGGCGCATAGATTAGATTTGGCTTTACGCTTATTACGATGCAACTTGAAATACAGATTTTGCAGCTGTGTATTATCGCTGCCTCCTCGCCAGTCAATAAAAATGATAGTGGTTTCAGAGCCTAGCGCCAGTGGGGTAGAGGGAAGCGGACTTGCTATTATTGGCTTAGCTCTACCTCGAAGTAGGCCTGTTTCTGGTATACTTTGGCGTTATAAGTTTTTAGTTCCGCCCTATTATTCTTTAAGAGTCACATTCTAATGTCAGATAGTAAGCTTATACCGGTTGTACAAGTCCATAGTGGTAAAAAATTCACTAATGAGCGCGGCGTAAGGGCCATTAAAGATGGTGTCAAGGCGACTAATAAAGTTCAAGAGCGTTTAGCTAAGCCTGATTGGTTGCGTATTAAGGTCCAGTCTAGTGAGGCTTATAAGAAAGTCGCCTCAATTGTTTCTGATCATAAGTTAGCTACGGTGTGCGAAGAGGCTAAATGCCCAAATCTGAGTGAGTGCTGGAGTGCCGGTACCGCAACGATCATGTTGATGGGGGATGTTTGTACCCGTGCCTGTCGTTTTTGCTCTGTAAACACTGGTAACCCTAAGGGCGTATTGGATGCCGATGAGCCAGAGCGTACTGCGCGCTCAGTTGAGCTGATGAAGCTAAAGTACTTGGTGCTAACATCGGTTAATCGCGATGATCTAGCGGATGGTGGTGCAGGTCACTATGCCGCCTGTGTGAAGCGGGTGAAAGAAGTCAACCCTGACACCGCTGTTGAAGCATTGACCCCTGATTTTGAGGGGGTGTTAAGCGATGTTGAAGCGGTGATTGATTCTGGAATTGAAGTGTTTGCGCAAAATATTGAAACTGTTAAGCGCTTAACTCATCCAGTACGCGATCCTCGCGCTGGTTACCAGCAGACCATTGATGTTTTAGCCCACGCGAAGTTATATAAGCCTGAAGTGTTAACCAAAACTAGCTTGATGCTCGGTTTGGGTGAAACTGATCAGGAAATCCTCGAGACAATGGACGATTTGCGCGCTGCAAATGTCGATATTTTGACTTTGGGCCAATATTTACAGCCAACGGTTAATCATTTGCCAATCGAGCGATATGTCACGCCTGAGGAGTTCGAAAATTACCGCCAGCTAGGTTTGAGTAAAGGGTTTTTAGAGGTGGTGTCCGGTGTGTTTGTGCGTTCTAGTTATCGTGCTGAGCAGGTTTTGCAAAAGAACAATGTCGGGCTTTAGTGCTCGTTAAGTTATTTTTCGAGTTTTGGTTTTTTAATGTAAGGAGCTACTGGCCTGGAAATTTATAAGTAAATTTTATTTAGGTTAATGATGCTGTTGCTCCTTGTATTGCTTGGTTTAAATAATAATAGTTGATTTTTTAGGTTTGTTTCGCGGTATCGATTCTATAAAAGTTTTTCTAATTGTTAGCGGGATGCTTTTGTTTTCTAAAAAGCTGGCAACTTCTGATGATTTAATGCATGCTTGTTTTTGTGCATTTTTAGAATTTTTAAAAATGCGGTACCTCTCTATGCGCACTCGAATGTGTTAGCACATCTCCTTTCTCGAATATTCTAATTCGTCATTACCTGTGACCTTGGGAATTCGCTTAGTAACTTTTCGACGTTGATCGATATTATTTTACGATGGCTGATTATAGTCATGCGAAGTATCTACAGTGATGGGGCGTTTTAGTCTAATCTTTCGTCACAGGAAAAAGTCATGAATAAGCATCATTTATTATCTATTGTGCTCGCCAGTAGCTTTGCTGGTCCGGTATACGCGCAATCTGAGTCGTCAGTAGTATCGGCTGCTGAGTTGGCTCAGTTAAAAGCTCAAATATCCGAGTTGAAAGCCAAACTGGCGGAGATTGAAGAGCAAACGGATGCGATTACTTCGACTGTAGTTGTTCATTCCCAAACCCTCGCTGCGCAGGAAACCGTTGAAACTGCTCCTGTTGCAGAGCCGGAAGATGGCATTACGGTAGGCGGTGCTATTCGCACCAATTACAGTCATACCTCATACAGTGAAGGTAATAAAGACCGGGGTGGGGATTTTGATTTTGATATTTTTAGGCTGAATCTTCGCGGGGATATTGGGGATGTCTCGCTAAATGGCGAAATTCGTTTCTTCGATTATATGACGGCGATTAAATATGCTTACGTGGGTTATCGGTTTAATCAGAATTGGCAAGTGAATGCAGGTATTACGAAAGTGCCCTTTGGTAACAGCCCTTATAATTCGCAAAATTATTTTTTCAGTACAAATTATTATCTAGGCTTAGAAGATGATTTTGATTTGGGTGTCGTGTTCAAACGTAGTGTTGCCGATAATTGGCAGCTTGATTTGGGCTTCTTTAAAAATGATGAGCTTGGCGGTATCGACGGTTACGTCGACAATCGCTCCGATCGTTATTCCTACGATATCGTTGGGGCTCGCGCGCTAGGCGAGGGGATATACGATGAGCCAGCTCAGGCGTTGGCTGAATATAATACGTTTAGTGGCCGTTATGCCTATCATTTTAAGCAGGGCGAATTAGCCGCAGAGCTTGGTGTATCTGCGCTAAGTGGCGGTTTGCACGACGGGGTGCATCGCGCGGGCGATTATCAGGCGTGGGCGTTGCATGTTAATAGCCAATATCGAAATTGGCATCTGCAACTGCAACACAGCGAGTATCGATATGATATTGATCAAGTTGACCGGATTGCAGTAGGTGCCTACTCGTTCTATGACTCCATTGCCGCCGAAGCGACCTCGACCACGCTCAATGTAGCTTATGATTTGGCGGTAAACTTTGGCGCGGTAACGGGGCTGCAATTTTATAATAATTACGGTGTTGTTTACGATAAGTCGGACGCCAGTTCAAATACCGTTATGAATGTTACCGGGGTGTCGGTCGCGGCTGGTGGCCTGTTTACTTATTTTGACTGGGTACATGCTAAAAATCAGCCATTTGTGGGCGGCAGTGGAGCAGGTGGCAGCGGCGATTATGAACAGCGTTTTAACATCAATATAGGTTACTACTTTTAAGCCAATTAGCGCGATATTTTTTTATTAATACACGCAGTAAGCAAGGATAATCAGATGATAGATAAAAAGGATCCTATGGTTCCTGATGGACAGGTCACTCCAATTGATACCGACTATCATGTAGGCCAAGACAATATTGTGCTTAATATCGGACCATTTGGCTTAGATATACACAATCGAGTCTTTGCTATTTCTGCTATTGCGATAATTGCTTTTGTCGCACTTACCCTGCTTTTTCAGGAACAAGCTGAGCCGATGTTTAGTGGGGCGCGAAACTGGTTAACCTCCAATCTGGACTGGTTTTTCATTAGTGCAGCAAATGTTTTTGTATTGATATGCTTGGTACTTGTGGTTTCGCCCCTGGGGCGAGTGCGCTTGGGAGGCACCGAGGCGAGGCCTGATTATACTTATATGGGTTGGTTCTCGATGCTGTTTGCTGCAGGCATGGGTATTGGCTTAATGTTTTATGGTGTCTCCGAGCCTTTAACGCATTTTGCGACTTCTTTTGCCGACACCGGAGTGGAAAGCGGTGTGCGCACAGACTGGGCGCCTCTAGGCGGCGCGACAGGCGATGCGGAGGCGGCGGAACGCCTGGCTATGGCTGCTACTATTTATCACTGGGCGCTGCACCCTTGGGCTATTTACGCGGTGATGGCCTTGGGCTTGGCGCTGTTTTCATTTAATAAAGGTTTGCCGCTCACTATCCGCTCGGTATTTTATCCTATCTTGGGGGAGCGAATTTGGGGATGGCCAGGTCATATCATCGATATTCTGGCGGTATTGGCTACCCTCTTTGGTTTGGCTACGTCTTTGGGTTTGGGGGCATCGCAAGCGGCGTCCGGCCTGCACTATTTGTTTGGCATCCCTTTAGGGGAAACCACCCAAATCCTGATAGTGATCGGCGTTACCTCTTTGGCCACAATTTCAGTGGTGAAGGGTTTGGATGCTGGGGTCAAAAGGCTATCTGAAGTCAATATGGTCTTAGCAGTGCTGCTATTGGCTTTTGTGGTAGTCGTGGGGCCTACACTGCTTATCGCCACCGGTTTTGTCGAAAATATCCTAGCCTATTTCCGATATTTGCCAGAACTTGCTAACCCTGTCGGTCGCGAAGACAGTAATTTTTCTTCAGGCTGGACAGCGTTTTATTGGGCCTGGTGGATATCCTGGAGTCCTTTTGTGGGTATGTTTATAGCCCGGGTCTCGCGGGGTCGCACAGTACGGGAATTCATTATTTCAGTAATGTTGATACCCTCGATCGCCTCTGTATTTTGGATGACTGCGTTTGGTGGTACGGCCATCAAGCAAGTGGTGGTGGACGGTTATCAATCAGTGGTTAACACTGACTTACCATTACAGCTATTTATGATGCTCGATGCATTGCCCTTGTCTAGTATCACCTCGTTTATAGCCATTGTGCTGGTGATCGTATTTTTTGTGACCTCGTCTGATTCAGGGTCATTGGTAATTGATATTATTTCTGCGGGAGGCAAGGTGGATGTACCAACACCGCAGCGGATATTTTGGTGTGTGGTAGAAGGTTTGGTTGCCGCGTCGCTTATTGTGGGAGGCGGGTTAGTTGCCTTACAAGCTATGGCGGTGTCTACTGGTTTACCGTTCACCTTGGTGCTGTTAGTAGCTGCATTCTCCACGGTTAAAGGTTTGATGTCAGAGCCTAGATAATCGGGTGCTGGCAGGTGCCCGCTCTTAAGGGAATAATGGCTTGGAGCGGGCCTTACTAGTAAGTTTCGGAGCAGAATAAATGCAGGCTGATCAATCCGAAGTGCTGGATTTTTTTCGGCGTTACCTTCCTCTCTCAAATTTACCTGAGGAGGTTTTGGCCAGTGTTGCCAATAATATCGAAATTGCTTACTACCGAGCACAGTCAGAGATATTGGCGCTAGGCCAAGATAATCATCAGTGGTATGTGATTCGCAGTGGCGCAGTCGAGGTTTTTCGCCGCGACGGGAAATTGTATAATCGCTTAGGAGCGGGTGATTTTTTTGGTGAGCAAAGCCTAATGCTTAATCGCCCTGTCCGGTTTCCTGTTACCGCTCTTGAAGACACCTTGGTATATCTAGTTAGCGAGGCAACCTTCAATTACCTGTTTGATAATTTTGAGCATTTTGCTGATTTTGTCGAAGTTGAAGACCAAACCCGTCTGCGGCAATCCATGTCTAAGCAGGACGACGAGGATGTCTTGCTGACGGCAAAAGTAAGTACCTTAATCACCGCCTTACCTGTCATCGTATCCAGCGCGACTACTGTACATCAAGCTGCGATACGGATGACTGAAGAAAACGTATCGTCGGTATTAATTACCGATTCTGACCACGCTAAAGTCCATACAGGCCAAGACAATCAAGTTATCGGCATAGTAACTGACTTGGATATTAGAGAGCGCCTAGTTGCAAAAGGTCTAAGTAGTGACATTTCTGTAGCAGATATAATGACCACCGAATTGATCTGTGTGCAAAGCCATCAGTTTGTGTTTGACGCCATGATGTTAATGCTCAAACACAATGTGCAGCACCTGCCGGTGTTGAAAAAGCAGCAGCCCATTGGTTTGATTAGCCATCTTGATATTTTGCGTTACGAATCTCAAAACAGCTTGTTTGTAGTGAAAAGTATTTTTAATGCCCAGAGTGTCGATGAGTTAGCGGCGCTTACACCCGAGGTCCAGGGCTGCTTTGCACGTATGGTCCACCAAGACGCCAACTCGCAAATGATTGGCAGTGCGATGGCAGTAGTTGGTCGCAGTTTTAAACAGCGTTTGTGTGAGCTTGCCGAAGCCCAGTTAGGGGTGCCGCCAGTGCCGTATTGTTTTTTGGCATTGGGGTCTATGGCACGAGGTGAGCAATTGATCGTAACTGATCAAGACAATGCGCTTATTCTTGATAATAGCTTTGTGCCTGCGCTACATGATGCTTACTTTAGTGCACTGGCAGCTTTTGTAAGCGATGGTCTGGCGCGCTGTGGTTACAGCTATTGCACCGGGAATATAATGGCAAGCAATACGCGGTGGCGCCAGCCGCTGTCAGTTTGGCAACAGTACTTTAGCGAATGGATTGAGCGCCCGAGCGCGGAGGCTTTACTCCATAGCGCTATTTTCTTCGACCTAGAGGGTGTGTGGGGTCAAACCCCGTGGGCAGAAGAACTTAATCAATTGATTCGCCAAAAAGCCGCTAAAAATGCTCGATTTTTAGCGTGTATGGCCCGTAATGCCCTGCTTAGAACGCCGCCACTTGGCTTCTTTAAGGATTTTGTGATGGAAACGGATGGTCGTCAGACTAATTCGATCAATATGAAGCGTCGCGGCACCGCTCCCATTGCCGATCTTGTGCGTATACATGCGCTAGTTGTGGGTTCATCAGCGCGCAACACTTTTGAGCGCTTAGAAGATATTATCGAGGCAGGTATATTACCGCCGGGCAGAGGGCTGGATTTGCGCGACGCGCTGGAATTTATTGCGATGGTTAGAATTCGCCATCAAGCCTTCGATATTGAGCTAAAGCGCGAGCCAGATAATAATATTGAACCAGAGCATTTATCCGATTTTGAACGTAAAAACCTTAAAGAAGCGTTTCAAATATTAAGCAGTGCTCAGCGATATCTGAAGTTCAGGTATCAATCTGGGAGGGTAAGTTGAGGAGCGAGTGTGTTTAATCTGGCTAAAATTCAACGTGTTGGCAAAATCTTAAAAGCGTCGCGAGTTAAACCGTTAGACTGGTCCCGTCGTTTCGCGTTGCTCGCTAACACGAGTAAATACCCAGCGTTAAAAAACTTCTATCAACAGGGCGTTATTGCCGCTTCGACGCCAATTTCTGCAGTGCCTATGGTCGCGCTCGACTTTGAAACCACAGGTTTAGATCCGGATCGCGACAGTATCGTCAGTATTGGTTTAGTGCCTATGACTTTTCATCGTATACGCTGTAATGGGGCTAGACATTGGATAGTAAAACCGGAGACGCGCTTACATACAAGCTCGGTTGTGGTTCATGGTATTACCCATGCAGAGGTTGCCGGTGCCCCAGATTTTTCCAGTATTATCGATAAGCTACTTGAGCACTTACAGGGCAAGATTGTGGTTGTGCACCACAGTCCGATTGAGCGGCGTTTTTTGGATGCTGCGCTTAAGCGTCATATCCAAGAGGGAATAGAATTTCCAGTCATCGATACTATGGCTATTGAGGCACAGTTCTCTCGCACCATACGTAAAACACTCTGGGCTAGCCTTATGGCGCGCCAACCTAGCTCCATTCGCTTGCCAGACAGTCGAGCGCGCTATCACTTGCCTTATTATCGACAACACAATGCCTTGACCGATGCCGTAGCCTGCGGCGAATTACTTCAAGCGCAATGCGCCACGCATTTTTCGCCCGAAACATCGCTCAGTGCAATGTTGAGCTAAGTAGAACTATTTTGGGCGGATGCTAAGGGCATTATTTTTCTCGGTTATTGCTCGCCTTCTTGCTTTAGAAAGTAACTGCTAAATAAAGGCGTTAAACCATCGCCTGTGCCCCATAGGACGTTCGCACGATTACCCAATGCAACACGTGTTGCCTCGCCAATAACCAAGTGGGCTATAGCTGCCCTGAACTCTTCTGGGTTGTGGTTTTGTTGGCGGCCGGCCATGACTGAGGATGCATAGATAATGTCTATGAACTCAGCCATTTTAGTTGTTACCGGGCCGTTCTCATCTTCCGCTAGCATGGCGTGAATCAATACTCCTCCCACACCTTTTTCTTCTGTTTCTAGTTCCCGCAGTACGCCGAATATTTTCTGCATTGTAGTAGCGTAGTCGGCATCGCGGTTGGAGATAGTGCAAAGCAAGCGCTCTCTGGTCATGCGCAGTATATCGTCGGTAACCGCTGCGATGAGTACTTGCTTGGAGGGGAAGTGGTGAAGCAATGACGGGCGCTTAATACCGCATCGAGCCGCGATCGCTTCTAGTGGCGCGGCAATGCCTTGTTCCGCAAATTCGAGGCGTGCAGCCTGCAATATTTTTTCACGTGTTTCTGGGGCATCAATTTTTCGGGGGCGTGCCATTTTGATCTCTTTAACTACTGATGGGTAGGTGTTCGCGCTCAAAAATTGCGCAATACAAGCGCTCAGGTTAGCAGTATTAGTGTGGCTTGACAATTAACCTACCTGTTAGTAGATTAATTTTGACAGGAGTGCTGGGTGAGGCTGGCGTGCTGGACACGCGCGCTCACGTCGATATCAAATATCTATTTCGCGAGGATTAAATGGGCAAGATTACGTTTGTAGAGCATGACGGTAGCCAACACATTGTTGACATTGAAGAGGGTAAATCCCTGATGCAAACTGCCATTGATAATTCTGTGCCTGGCATTGATGCGGATTGTGGCGGCTCATGTGCATGCGGCACCTGCCATGTTTTTCTCACCCCTCGGTGGATTACAAGCATTGGTGCGGCTAGTGAGGAGGAGGCGCTGATGCTGGATATGACGCCAGAAAAATCAGATGTTTCGCGCTTGTCTTGCCAGGTACAAACCTCCATGGCAATGGATGGCATGGTAGTTCGCCTTCCAGAATTTCAAATGTAATTTCCGCTTTTAGCAGGGAAACAATCACGTTATAGCTGATTACAATAATATGTCTAACGAGAAGCCAATGAGTATCAAAGCCACTTTATTAAAACAGAGTACGCTAGCGCTTGAGAAAACTGTGTCTGTTGTTCCGATTCATGTTCAGATTAGGGGCGCGCATTTACTTCAGAAAGCCAAGCAAAAAGTATTTAACAAAAAGGAATTTCCGTCGTTTGTAGAAACTGAGATTCCTGATGTAACAACGTTAGCGCTGCAGGATATTGATGTTAGCAACCCATTTCTTTTTAAGCAGAAGCGTTGGGAATCCTACTTTAAGCGCTTGCGCGATGAACGGCCTGTACATTATCAAAAGCGCAGCCCATTTGGTCCGTTCTGGTCAGTGACTCGCTATGAAGACATTATGTTTGTCGATAAACACCACGAGTTATTTTCTGCCGAGCCGATTATTATGCTTGGCGACCGTCCTAGTGGTCTCCATGCAGACACTTTCATTGCCATGGATCCGCCTAAACACGATGTGCAGCGCCGAGCTGTGCAGGGTGTTGTGGCGCCGCAAAACCTTAAGGAAATGGAAGGTCTTATTCGCAGCCGCGCTGAAGATGTTTTAGATAATCTTCCCATTGATGAACCCTTCGATTGGGTCGAGCGGGTATCGGTAGAGCTCACCGCGCGGATGCTCGCTACCTTGTTTGATTTTCCTTATGAGCAGCGCCGTAAACTCGCCGACTGGTCGGATATTATCGGCGGGAACGTGGAGCTGACCGGCGGGGATGTCGTAACAGACACCGCTTTTACCGCTGCAGCTGAGGCGGGAAAAGCATTCTCGGCGCTGTGGCATGAGAAAGCGGCTAAAAAGGCAGCAGGTGAAACCATGGGGTTTGATCTAATCAGCATGTTGCTCGCCAATGAAGAAACTAAGGACATGATAAATAGGCCAATGGAGTTTCTGGGAAATCTATCGCTGCTAATTGTTGGCGGTAATGACACAACCCGTAATTCCATGACTGGCGGTGTTTACGCTTTGAGTCAGTTTCCAGATGAATTTATAAAACTTAAATGTAATCCGGAACTGATTCCGAATATGGTTTCTGAAATTATTCGTTGGCAGACCCCCTTAGCTTATATGCGCCGAGTAGCCAAAGAAGACGTTGAGCTGAATGGTCAAATCATAAGAAAGGGCGACAAGGTAGTGATGTGGTATGCCTCTGGCAACCGTGATGAGCGCGTTATCGACCAGCCTGATCAATTTCTTATTGATCGTAAAAATGCGCGTAACCACCTTTCCTTTGGCTTTGGTGTGCACCGCTGCATGGGTAATCGCCTAGCGGAGATGCAACTTCGTATCCTTTGGGAAGAGTTACTGAAACGCTTTGATAATATTCAAGTGCTTGGTGAGCCTGAGTATGTGCAATCAAACTTTGTTAAAGGCTACACAAAAATGATGGTCCAACTCACAGCTAAAGAGTAGCGTTCTGGCGCGGAGAGTACATGGACACCACGGTGTGGGTGTCCATGTGCCGGTGTTGGCTGTTGGGTTTAATAAAAAGCTTGTGATTGATCTAGCTTATTATTACCTCTGTATTAATAATTTACCGCGCAATCGCGATGGCTACACCCTGGCCACCACCAATACACAATGTCGCAAGACCTTTTTTTGCGCCTCGGCGTTTCATTTCATGGAGCAGGGTAACTAAGACCCGTGCTCCAGAAGCGCCAATCGGGTGGCCTAGGGCAATTGCGCCACCATTAACATTAATGATGCTGGTATCCCATCCTAGTTCGCAGTTCACCCCCAATGATTGCGCGGAGAAGGCTTCATTGGATTCCACTAAGTCGAGCTCACTAATATCCCAGCCGGCTTTGGCTAGGCATTTTTTTGAAGCGGGCACGGGGCCAGTGCCCATAATCGCAGGGTCGACGCCAGCGCTTGCATAGCCTGCAATAGTGGCGAGGGGGGTTAGTCCGAGCTCCTTCGCTTTTTGCTCGCTCATGATTAATAGTGCCGCAGCGCCATCATTAAGACCTGATGCATTACCCGCGGTTACACTGCCATCCTTTTGAAAGGCTGGGCGTAGCTTGCTTAGGGATTCAGCGGTGGTACCTTTACGCGGAAATTCATCTTCTGCAAAGCGGATAGGGTCGCCGCGGCGCTGGGGGATTTCGACGGCCACTATCTCATCGTCAAATTTGTTGTGGGCGATTGCCTGTTGCGCTTTTTCTTGAGAGGCGGCAGCAAACTGGTCTTGTTGCTCGCGGCTAATAGCGTATTTTTTAGCGACATTTTCTGCGGTAACGCCCATATGGTAATCGTTAAAGGCGTCCCATAACCCGTCTTCGATCATGCTGTCTTTTAAAACCCAGTTGCCCATTTTTTGGCCGTCGCGGGATTTAGGCAATACATGCGGCGATAGGCTCATATTTTCTTGGCCGCCGGCAATAATAATGTCGGCGTCGCCGCAGAGGATCGCTTGGGCGGCGAGATGCACTGCCTTTAAGCCACTGCCACAGACTTTGTTTATGGTCATCGCTGGGCAGGTTTCTGGAAGGCCTGCGGCAATAACGGCTTGCCGGGCAGGGTTCTGGCCCGCTCCGGCGGTTAACACTTGGCCTAAAATAACTTCGTCAATCTGCTCGGCACTAATACCTGAGCGGCTAAGCAGCGCTTTAATTACCGTGGCGCCAAGAATATGGGCGGGGACGGCTGACAATGCCCCATTGAAATTGCCTATTGCAGTGCGAGCTGCCTCAACAATGACGACTTTACGTTCTGGGCCTGCAGTCATATTACTTCTCCGGTGTTTAACGCTTAATAATGTTGATGTGTTGAGCTTAAAAGCTCATCTCTGGCACTACTTCTGGCACCACCAGCTCGCCTTCAGTGAGCCGAATAATGTCGTCGACACTAACGCCGGGCGCACGCTCTTTTAACCAAAACTTATTGTCGGCAATTTCGATATAGGCTAGGTCGGTGACCACCTTTTTAATACAGCCAGCGCCAGTGAGGGGGAGGCTGCATTTGTTTAGTAGCTTAGATTCGCCATGCTTGCTGGCGTGGGTCATGGTGACGATAATATTATCGGCGCCGGCGACTAGATCCATCGCGCCCCCCATGCCCTTGATCAACTTGCCTGGGATCATCCAGCTGGCAATGTTGCCCGCTACGTCAACTTCAAAAGCGCCTAGTACGGTTAAGTCGACATGACCGCCACGAATCATAGCAAAGGATTCAGCTGACGAGAAAATCGATGCGCCTTTGGCTGCGGTAACGGTTTGCTTGCCGGCGTTGATCATATCGGCGTCGATTTCATCTTCTGTTGGGAAGGGGCCCATACCCAGCAGTCCATTCTCCGACTGCAGCATCACCTCGATGCCCTTAGGCACGTAGTTGGCGACTAGGGTTGGAATGCCAATGCCCAGATTTACGTAATATCCGTCTTGTAGTTCACGTGCCACACGTTGCGCCAGTTGTTCACGAGTTAATGCCATGGTGATTCTCCTTATGCGCTGCGTACGGTGCGTTGTTCAATGCGTTTTTCGAAACTGCCTAGAATCAGCCGGTCCACATATATTCCCGGGGTGTGGATGTGGGCTGGATCTAGGGAACCTAATTCGACGATCTCTTCAACTTCTACAACGGTGATTTTGCCTGCGGTAGCCGCCATCGGATTGAAGTTTTGCGCGGTGTGGCGAAATACTAGGTTTCCGTAGCAATCTGCTTTCCAAGCTTTAACGATGGCAAAGTCACCAGTAATGGCCTCTTCCATAATATAGTTGCGGCCATTAAATTCTCGTACTTCTTTGCCTTCGCCAATAGGCGTGCCGTAGCCTGTCGCTGTGTAAAAGGCGGGAATGCCAGCGCCACCAGCGCGCATTTTTTCGGCTAGTGTGCCTTGGGGGGTTAGCTCAACTTCGAGTTCACCCGCCAATAGCTGTTGCTCAAAAAGCTTGTTCTCGCCCACGTATGACGACACCATTTTTTTGATTTGCTTGTCTTCCAGCAGGATGCCCAAGCCAAAGCCATCTACTCCACAGTTGTTGGAGACAATGGTCAGGTCGCGACAGCCTTTGCGTTTGATTTCGCTTATTAGGTTCTCAGGAATGCCACAAAGACCGAAACCGCCAGCGATGATGGTCATGCCGTCTTCTAGACCAGCCATGGCCTCGCTATAACTACCCACTATTTTATTAAAACCAGCCATTGCCACGCGCTCCTAATATTAAGGCGGAATTCCTGGGCCTAGGGCTCCTGAAATAAGAACTCTGTTGAGGGGCTAAGCCCGCTATCTTGCTAACAATGGCGTGTCTGTATATATTTATCAAATGGATATATTTTATTGATTGATAGATTTATTGAATAACTAAAAGGTCATCCTCATTAACGTTACCTTAAAGCAGCTGCGCGCCTTTGTAGCGGTAGTGCAGTCACGCAGCTTCGCTGAAGCCGCCGTTGTTCTGCACTTGTCACAACCGGCTTTGAGTAGCGCAATACAAGTGCTGGAGAGCACAATTGGCGGGCAGCTACTGGTTCGCACCACACGTACTTTCGCGCTAACACCAGAAGGCGAGGGGTTTTATCCAGTGGCGCTGCGTTTAATCGCCGATTGGGATGGCGCTTTGAATGATTTACACAAGCGCTTTGCGCTCCGCGAGGGGAAAATCAGCATAGCCGCGATGCCCGCTTTTGCGAGCAATCAATTGCCGATGGCCATTCGCCGCTTTAAAAACAATTACCCAGAGGTCCAAATAACCCTAAACGATGTTATTGCTGAAGAGGTTGTGGCCATGGTTCGCAGCGGGCGGGTCGAGCTAGGCATTAGTTTTGACCCCGGCGACGGCAAGCGCCAAGGCAATGAAGATCTCATATTTACACCGCTGTTTGATGACTGTTTTGTGGCGGTGCTGCCCCCTGAGCACGCCTTGCTAGAGCAGACGCAGCTGAGTGCTGAGGAACTGCTCAAGTCAGACTTTATCAGCCTACAAGCGCCGTCTGTTGTTCGCAAAGTGATATTCAGAGAGTTTGCCAGCCGAGGGCTGTCGATCATTCCGGCCTATGAAACCCATCAACTGGCCACGATTGGCCGTATGGTGGCCAATGGCCTTGGGGTGAGCGTGGTGCCGTCGCTTTGCCAAAAGCAGATGTATGAGCTTGGTGCGCATTGCCGGCCATTACTTAAGCCGCTTATACGCCAGCAGGTGGGGCTAATTACGCATCGCAGCTACCCGTTGTCGGCGGCATGCCAAGCGATGGCCAATACTCTTCAGGAAAGTTTTGCAGGTGGCCTAGTAATATAAGCAACTTGAGGGCGGTCTGGTGGCGTGTAAGTCCAGATGTTGAGCATATTGCTGTCTCGGTATGCAGGTAACGTTACAATAGCGCAAGTACTCATACCGTAGGGCAGTTAACCCTGCTTTTGAGGCTGGTTTTCCCCTTGGTTACCCTTTTGACAGTAAAAATCGTGTGACCTGAGTTGGTATTTCCTCGAAAATATCCGGCTGTTGGCAGTAAGCGCGGTCGAGTACTAATAAGCCTAACAATTGCGATGTTGATTCAAACCTGGGTCGGCATCAATTTTTATTTTGAGTGGAGTAAATAATGATAGATGTAAGTTCTGCGCGACTAACAAATGTTGCAGTACACCGAGTAGGCAACAAGGCGCGCGAAGAGGGCATGCGTCTCGCAGATAATGAATCGAGTGCCAGCGAGTCATTGGGCGAGCTGCTCTTAAAGCATTACTTGCTGCCGCTCTCTAAGCAGAAAGAAATATATGATTTTTTTCATGAGTCAGATTTGTCATTAAACACCATAGCGAATATTGCGGGAAAGATATTCGATGAACCAAGCGAATTTTTGAAAAGCAGTCAAGCGGTGGCAAAACATTTATATGCAACCTCAACGCATCAGAACATTGCTGCTGGAGATTTGGTATTTCTGCTTTTCTCTGGCGTTAAGATAGACGACGAGGAATTGCGCGCTCTTGCTGTTCTTAAAATAGAGAACAAAGACGATTTTCTTGAAATAGCCGAGTCCGAAAACTCTTTCGATGTGATTCAGCGCAGCGGTATTTCACTCAATAAGATACAAAAAGGCGCATTGATTTTACCGAATTCTCAAGGCGTTTTTGTGGTTGATAATCTTGGCCAAAAAACCAAGTACTGGATAGAGTCTTTTTTAAAAGTGTCGCCACGCGCAACATCTAAATCCTATGCCAAAATATGCGGTTCTATATTAAAAGGCATTAGCTCAAAAATAGAAGACTCCCAAGAAATAGCTGAATTGAACGAGAAGATAACAGAGAAAATAAACTCCTCTGAAATTACCTCTATCGCCGAAATCAAAGACCTCTCCTCGCAATACATCGACTCAGAAGCGCTGTCGGAGGTGATCTCTGGGGTGGCAAGCAGTACCGGCGTAGATATTGCCGATGATTATGAAATTAAATCTCAAGATTTCGCCAAGCAAGCCAAGCCAATAACCAGCAAAGTTAGGGTTAGAGCTGGTGTGGGTTTGGTAATAAGTGATTCAAAGTATTCGGTGTCAGGGGTTTCCATTACCGATAACCAAGATGGCTTTCAGGCGATCGTTAATATTAAGGCGCGCAAGAGCGATTGATGTGTGCCTGAATAGCATTTTCAATGTGGGCTGCAGCCGGGGAGTGCTAGCGATGCTCTAACGCGGCAATAATCAGTAAAATTTTTTAAGATCAACTTGTTATGGGTGGATATTGATGAGTATTGAAGACCAACAAGCCGGCGAAGTAATTCGTCGCGAAGTGATGGGCAGCGCCCATGTTGATGCCTCTTTGGGCAACGCCACTGAATTTGATATGCCACTGCAAGAAGCGGCAATGGAGCACGCTTGGGGTGGGGTATGGACTCGCGGTGGCATAGACCGTAAAACCCGTAGCATCGTTACAGTTTCAATTCTCATTGCGCAGCAAGCGCATGGCGAGCTAAAAGGCCATGTGCGTGGTGCGCTCAATAACGGCGTTAGCCCAGAAGAGCTTCGCGAAATAATCATGCATGCAGCCGCGTATTGTGGTTATCCGGCGGCCTTGTCTGCTATGCGCGTGGCGCGCGAAGTGCTTGATACTTATGAGGCCTAATTACTAATCTTGATTAGCAACGGCCGTGCTTTCGAACGCGGCCGTTTTTTATAGCCAGCTATGCTAATTAATCAGCTTAATAGCCAGTTGTGATGTGATAAAGCAGATTAGGAAGAAAATAGCCATCGCTGACAGCCCCGCGAACAATATTGGCAGAGGGTTGGTTTCTGCTGAGTCCATCAGCTGCTTGCGGCCGGATTTATTTTGAAGCGCAAACAGTAGCGAAATACCCTGCTTAAACGTTGCTAAGACGCTGAGAGACTTGGGCTTGGCGGTAGTGCTTATTTCATCTTGCTTCATGGTAGCCATATTCTCTTGTACTGCGGTGGCGTGAATTATACAACACTGGGTCTCTTTTAGGGGAAACTCCTAGCGGTGTGGCAAATCCAGCCGGTCAAGATGCTTAGTACTTGAATTACTTATAGTTCTGCCAACTATACGGTAAATATGTGTTTCTTCTGGTGGCGGTAATATACTCGTGAATTGGCGGAAAAATGAAAATTTGGTATCTACCCATAGTATTGTTAGCCGCCGGTTTGGCTTACTCCTACTGGCTTGGCTATACGCCGCCGCTAATAGCTTTGATCTATTTTGTCGGCAGTGTTATTGCTTACAGCTTATATGCCAAAGACAAAAGGGCGGCTGTGAAAGGAGCATGGCGGGTGCAAGAGAGCACCTTACACATATCGGCATTATTGTGCGGTTGGCCGGGAGCGATTATTGCGCAGCAAAGACTTCGTCATAAAACCAAGAAAGTTAGTTTCCGCGTGGTATTTACCATAAGCTTATTATTAAACCTTAGTCTGTTGGCTTGGCTGCATAGCCCCGCAGCATCCCACAAGCTTCACGATTATGGTTACAAATTCGACCAATGGGTAGCCACCCAGTTTGGCGGCAATAAATACCTTGATATCTTATTGGCCTTTAGTAGATTTCATACGCGGCGCTGATAGTGGGAGGGAGTTTCGCGATGTGGCGCTGCCGCACAGCGATGCCAGAAAACATAATCTACTTGGCCTGGCATGGCGTATACCTAACAGGAATTATTGTTTTCTTGGGCTATTCTTAGTGCTCGGAAGTCGCATGTTATTGACGACTCATAATGTACAAGGGCGTTTATGAACTTTCTTATTACCGGTGGCACCGGCTTTATTGGCAGTGCACTGTGTGCTCATCTGTGCCAACAAAGGCATCATATTGTTGTTAAAACGCGTTACCCGGAATCGTTAGGCCTTGAGATGACGGGCGTTACAAGCTTAAGCGAGGTTAGCCCTGACCAACGCTTTGATGTTGTTATTAATCTTGCTGGTGAGCCGATTGCAAATAAGCGCTGGTCTGCCGTGCAAAAACAGAAAATAGTAGATAGCCGCCTAGATACTACTGAAGAAATTATCGCTTTTTTAAAGAACGCTAAAACAAAGCCAGCAGTGTTGATCAGTGGTTCGGCAATAGGCTATTACGGCACTGGGGCTACAGATGCGGTAATCGACGAATTTGGTGCTGGTGACGATAGTTTCTCTAGTACTCTGTGTGCAAAATGGGAGGCCAGCGCGCTCGCGGCCGAGGTGCTTGGTATTCGTACTTGCTTGCTGCGTATTGGCATTGTTTTAGGTTGTGGCGGCGGTGCCTTACAAAAAATGATCCCGCCGTTTAGGCTGGGCTTAGGCGGTAGAATAGGCACTGGAACACAATGGATGTCGTGGATACATCTGCACGACCTAATAGCTATTATCGACTACTGCATTAGTGATAATAGCGTGCATGGCCCTATCAACTGCACCGCGCCACAGCCGGTGAGCAATCAAGACTTTACCAAGGCCCTGGGGAAATGCCTAAAGCGCCCAGCTGTATTGCCAGTGCCGTCTCTCGCAATAAAAGCCCTAATGGGTGAAATGGGCACTGAGCTATTGCTGGCGGGCAAACAAGTGCGACCAGTGAAACTGGAGGCTGCAGGTTTTAAGTTCAAATATAAGGAACTGGGCGCGGCCTTAACGAGTGTATTGTGAACGGCCGGAGCAGCTTAAGTACGGCCAGTAAGTAAGCACTAACATTGCGCTGTGTCATGGCTGCTTTACTTCGCTGATCTTTCTTTAACTCTGCTGACTAAGCAGGTTCGTGTCGTGCAAATCTGCTAGTCTCTCTTCATTCTGCAATGCTGCGGGCCGATCGCACGGCCTTATGTTTATGCGTATTTATAAGAGATGGATTATGAATCTAAAAGAATTGCTCGGCATAGATCTGCCGATCATTCAGGCGCCAATGGCGGGTGTGCAAGACCACGCTTTGGCAGTCGCAGTATCAAACGCTGGTGGTCTCGGTTCGCTGCCCTGCGCTATGTTAAGCTCAGACGCGCTGCAAAAAGAGTTGAGCGCGATTACTCGGCAAACAGCAATGCCATATAACGTGAATTTCTTCTGCCATGTACCTCCAGTGCCAGACCCCAAGCGTGAACGGCAGTGGCGACAGGCGCTTGCGCCATACTATATTGAGCTTGGTATAGATGTAGATAATATTCCTGAGCAAGCTGGTCGCAGACCTTTCAGTCATGAGGCCGCCGACGTGCTGGAAGAATTTAAACCGCCGGTAGTGAGTTTTCACTTTGGCTTGCCTGCCGCCGATTTAATGGCGCGTATACGCGGTTGGGGCGGAAAAATTATGTCTACCGCAACAAGCGTCGATGAAGCGCTTTGGCTAGAGGCGCGTGGTGTGGATGCTATCATTGCGCAAGGCTTAGAGGCGGGTGGGCATCGCGGTAGTTTCTTGGTGCGCGACATAAGCACTCAGGTCGGTACTTTCGCCTTGTTGCCGCTGGTGGTGCAAGCTGTGAAGGTTCCCGTTATTGCCGCCGGTGGCATTGCCGACAGCAAGGGCGTTGCTGCCGCTATCGGCCTTGGCGCGACTGCTGCTCAACTCGGCACCGCTTATTTGCTCTGCCCAGAAGCCACCACCAGTTCAATACACCGCGCAGCCTTGCAAAGCGACGCTGCCCGCGTCACTGCGCTTACCAATCTGTTCAGCGGCGGCCCAGCGCGGGGCATTGTAAATCGGCTAATGCGTGAGCTGGGGCCAATAAACTCTGCAGCCCCAGATTTTCCCCTAGCAACAACAGCCATTGCGCCACTCCGGGCCAAGGCAGAAAGCCAAGATAGTGGTGATTTTTCGCCGCTGTGGGCCGGGCAGAATGTTAGCGGCTGCAAGGCGGTGTTGGCAGGGCAGCTTACGCGAGACCTAGCGGGTGCGAATGCTTCAATAAAAGCGGTGATTTAAAGAAGGAGTTATTAACATTTTAATCTTATTTTGACTAATTATTGTTAATAAACACTGATGCTACTTTGGCTGCATTTAATCTGCTACTCCTCCCAATCTCGAAAATACTTAAGTAAATGATCAATGGCGAGTCGCGCCCGCATGGGCAAAAATCGCCGATTTTGATACACAATCCAACTGCCGGCGCCCTGGCTCCAGTAGGGTTCTAATACAGGGTTTAGGCTTCCGTTTTTAATTGACTGTAAAAAATTGATCTTTGGCATATAGGCAATACCAAGGTGTTGTTCGCAGGCGTTTACCACCGCGTGGGCGTTGTTGCTTTTCCAGCGGCCATTCACTTTTATGTAAAGCGCCGTGCCTTTGTGTTCAAATTGCCAGTGGTTGTTGTTGGAAATGATGCAGTTGTGATTTTTAAGTTGCGTGGGGTGAGTGGGGCAGCCATTTCGTTCAAGGTATTGGGGGCTGGCAACGGCCATTAGGGGGCGCGGTAGTAAGCGCCGTGCCACTAAGCCGGAGTCTTCTAACTTGCCGTAGCGAATGGCGAAGTCGATACCGTCTTCAATAAGATTCACTTTGTGGCTATTAAAATCAATATCCACGGTTAGCTCTGGGTGTAGCTGGGCAAACTGGATCAGTGCTGGCACAACATAGCGCTCGGCAAATGGCCCCGCCGCGCTGACGCGTAGCGTGCCATTGAGCTGTACTTGCTGGGCGTTGATTTGCTCGTTGGCTTGCTGCAGGCCGTCTACTAGGTCTCGGCACTGGCGGTAATAAGTTTGGCCGGCTTCGGTAAGGCTTACACTGCGGGTGGTGCGGGCGAGCAATGCGCTACCTAGCCGCGCTTCGAGCCGGGATACCTGTCTGCTCACGTGACTGGTGCTACAGTCCATTTGCTTAGCCGCAGCCGAGAAGCCTTGGCTTTCTGCTACGGCTACGAATTCGATGATGCCCTCAAAGTTGTCCATGGCTGCCTTATTGTTGCTAATTAGCAATAGTGGTTTTCTAATTTAGCATATTGTTGCCAAGAGCGCTGTCTACTAGGATGGCTCCATGGTGTAAAAAAGCCAGCACAACACATTCAAGGCAGGAGAAAATGCGATGAAGAAAATACTGATTCCAGTGACTAATCACGCAACTTTAGGTGCAACAGACCAAGCCAACGGTACCTACTCGCCGGAACTTACCCATGCCCTTCATGTGTTTTTGGAGGCGGGGCTAGATTACGATATTGCCTCGATCAAAGGCGGTAAGGCGCCGTTGTATGGCACCGATATTGAGGGCGATGCGGTTAACGAGGCGATTCTGAGTAATGAAGAGTTTCAAAACCGCATTAACAACACCTTGCCAGTCTCGCAGGTAAACATCGACGATTACGCGGCGGTGTTTTATCCCGGTGGCTTTGGTTTATTGTCTGACTTAGCGACAAATGCAGACTTCGCCAAGCTCAGTGCTAAGCACTATGAAGATGGGGGGGTGTTGGCAGCGGTGTGTCATGGTCCAGCGGCTCTGCTGCCAATCACCCTGAGCACCGGCGAACGGTTACTCGCCGGTAAGTCAGTCACCGGTTTTACTCGCGAAGAAGAGATTGATTACGGCACGATAGCGGATGTTCCCTTTTTGCTGGAAGAATCACTGGCACGAAGTTCAGCTCGTTACAGCAAGGTGCAGCCCTGGGGTGTATTTGTTATTGAGGCAGACCGAGTTATCACTGGCCAAAACCCAGCGAGCGCCCATGCAGTCGGTGAGGCGCTAGTTAGACAGCTCGCTTAGAGCGGCAGCACCGCTCGCAGCAAGCCCCAAACTGTGTTGCCCACTGAGTATGAGCAGGTAAAGTAGCCTATATTGCTAGTACCGAAAATCAGCTTTGCCAGCGACCTGTAAATCAATTGAGGTGTATCACAATGACCGACATAAAACTGCCAGATTACCTGCCATCGTGGATGAGTGACCATGTGAATTCGTATCTTGCCGATGGCGAAGCGGCTCATTTATGGGATGCCAGTTTAGGCGGCGGCGTGGGCATGCTAACCACCTTGTTACTGACGACGAAGGGGCGAAAATCAGGTCAGACCTTAATCATACCGCTTATTTACCGGCCCAGCGGTGATGGTGGTTTTTGTGTGATTGCCTCAAAGGGCGGCGCAGCTGCGCACCCCGCGTGGTTTTTAAATCTGCAGGCCAATCAAGAAATCCAAGTAAAAGTGGCCAATGATGAATTTAAAGCGGTCGCTAAAGTGACTAGTGGGGATGAGCGAGAAAGGTTGTGGAAGCTAATGGCAGAATACTTTGCGCCCTATACCAGCTATAAAGCCGCAACCGACAGAGAGATTCCGGTTGTGGTTTTTTATCCGGCCTAAAAAACGGCAAGGGCCGGCAATTGCCGGCCCAATATTAGCGTGGATTTTAGTTAACCTAACGTATTATTTCGCTTCGCAGGCAAACCAGTCGTACTGATGGCTAGTGTCCCAGCAATGGCTTTTGCCGTTACTGCCAGCGGCATCAGGGTCACACAAAGAGCAGCCCCAGTCCCGAACAGCCGCCCAGCCAGAGCTTGAACCGGCGACACAGCTTGGGCTGTCTGGCGCAAAGGGAAACCCATTCATTGTTGCGGGGTTACCCGTGGTAGTAACAAGGCCGTAGACCTGTACCCAAGTGTGGTAGTTGTCTATGGCGCGTGCATTATCTAATAAAAGTTGTGCATCAGCAGATGATTTTGGTCCCCACCATTGCAGGCCGCGAGCGTCACAGAATTCTGTGTAATCTGCTAAAACTGCAGCTTGCGGGGTTTTGAAGATATGAACATCGCGGCCTTCAGATTCGTAAGAAAGTTCAACGCCGGTTAAATCTACTTCGCCGTGAGAGTGGTTGGCTACTTCGCTTTCTACCGTCATCACTCGAAGCAGCAGTCCGGCGATGTCAGCTTCGTGGGTAGATGCACGCGTTTCTAGGGAGGCTATTGATTGCTGCGCATTAACGAGCGAAAGATTGAGCATCGTTGCCTGCGCGTTTAGCAGCGCTAAATCGGCGGTGAGTCCGTCTACTGCCAGTGCGTTGTCGGCTATTGCCGTGCTAAGTTCCTGCGCTTTTGCTACTAGCTCTAAGCTAAGCGCATTTAGGGCTTGAGTGTTGCCGCTGACAACATCCGTTAGGTTGTCGATCTGCTGATGAACCGCTAGCAAGTCAGCCGTGTGCCGCGCAGCAAGTTGTGAAACTTCTGAATACAGCGCAGTGAGAGAACCATTGGTCGTGTCGAGCTCGGCATTGACAGAGCTTAGCTCGTCTTCGTTAGCGGTGACCCGGTCATCAAGCTCGGTCAACTGACTATTGAGATCATCAAACGAAGCTAATAGCGCAGAAGATTGTGACTGCAGGTTGGTGATATCGCCCTGGTTCGCCTGAATTAAGGCCAAGTTAGAATCTATTAGCGCTTGAATTGCCTGAAAGGGCTGCCCATTATTTTGGCCCTGTGATTTTCCTGCTGCAAAAACACCTACTGAGGCACTTGCTAGGGCAAGCGCTAAGGCACATTTGCGAATGGATTTAGCTCTTATCATGATGGCTTCCTTGTGATCTTATAATGTCAATTCGCAAAGATTAGACGTAGTTCACAAAAATAGCAAAAATAAAGTTTAATTTTAAATGATATAAATTAAATATCTTTTTAAAAGCGATATTACTAGGTCACATTAAAAACCCAGTGATTATTAGTGTATTTTGATTTTATCTTTAATTTAGAATTTGTTGATAAGTAGTAATATATTGTTTTCGGGTTGAATCTAACGTCTTTATATAGCCAAAGTTTTCATTGAGTATTTTAAGTTGTGGGATTGTTTTTTGGCTTCATTGACCTCTTGCGTGAAGCGGGGTGTGTTGATTTTACTTAGATGGCTAGCTTCGCTCTATAGTCCGATATTGCTTTTATGATGAGCTTAAAGTCAATTGATCGCGAGGCCGTTGTGTAGGTCTTTAAAGGGAGTGTGGAATGGCTTATTGTAACCTGCAATTATAATGATTTGAGGCGTGGTGGCTCATGATACACTCAGGTTCTTGCCTTTGCGGTAATGTTATTTATGAATACGGCGGTGAGCTTAAAAAATTCTTTCTCTGCCATTGCCAGCGCTGTCGTAAAAACTCGGGCTCGGCGCATGCTGCAAATCTTTTCGGCCGTGGCGGTGAGTTAGTTTGGTTGCAGGGCAAAGACAGCGTATCTAATTTTAAGGTGTTGGGCACGCGGCATCAGCGCAGTTTTTGTAGCCGCTGTGGCTCGGCATTGCCCTTTTCGTCGGCAGATGGCGAGTCGGTTGTGATTCCGGCGGGTAGTCTTAATACCGACATTGGCCTTGCGCCGCAGGCCCATATTTTTATGGGTAGCAAGGCGAGCTGGGATAATGGGCTGGAGGATGTACCTCGCTTTGCGGGATTTCCTATTTAAACTACACGCTTGCCCAGATTGGCCGTGTCGAACGGTTATTAATTGGCAGGTCTATGGCGAAGTATATGGAAATGCGATACCGAGCGACAATGGACGATTTCGATTCGATGAGCGGTGTAGTTTTTGATATTTAACAACCGCACTATAGAAAAACAACGTGCCCAAAGCCCGCCTTGGGTTAGTCTCATTATTGCGGCTTTTGTTGCCATATTTACCGTGGGCTTATTCTCATTCACTCATGATCATATTTTGCTCTGGTTTGTAGGGCTATTTGGAGCGGCGTATATACTTGCGCGGGGAACCATGGGCATACGCAGCTGGATTCGTGAAGATGGTGATGGCAAATACATGCTGTGTCTGCGAGATAATGTTTCGCGAGCCAATGCCTATATTCCCTTTGAATATATAAGCAATACTGAATTATGTGACTACGCGATATGGCCCCAAGATAATACACCGCCAGCGTATAGAGACTTACCATACCACCGCACTTATACGCAGTTTGGATATCGAGGAGCTGGCTTGCTGGTGTGCTATACCTCGCCTCCGCATCTTGGTGGCGATGGCCTGCTGCGGAGCTGGTTAATTCCCGCGCCAAGGGCGGCAGAGTTCCTTGAATTATTAAACGATAAGCACGGCCCGAATCACAAGTAACACCCATCACTGCTCCCCGTCGGTACTCGATAGACAGAATTAATAGCTGTGTTATGCTGCTGTAAGAATTTGTTCATATTTGCGGGAGAATCATGCTTCGCAGTCTGTTAGCAATGATCGTTGTACTGCTGTGCGCCAATGCACTGGCGGATCGGCATCATTCAGCAAAAAGCTGGCTGGCGGGCAGTGTTAGTGATACTGCGGAATGCCGTGCAGATTTTGCCGGTAGCGAAGACCCGCCCGCAAAACTGCTTAATACCAATACCCCTTATACTCTCCTTGATTTTCCTGACCAGCCGCAGGTTTATGCCCCGCAAAATCTCGGCGCCCAGTGCATTTATCTAAATGCGCCAATTCGCGCGCCGCCAAAACTACTCTGATTAATACCAAAACCGACGGTATTTGCCGTTGCTGTTAATTAATGAGAGTTAAAAACATGAAACAGTTTGGACTATACGACGCCGATCGCGTCGATCAATTGGCGCACCCAGAAAACTTCGACCAGCTAAACGGTGATTCACCTGCAATGGTGGTGTTTACCGATTTTAAAGTACATGAACCGATGGTAATCGATGCCACGACCTCGGCGCTAGAAGCCGAGAACATGATGAAACGCTCACATGTTCGCCTGAAATTGGTTGTAGATGAATATGGCAGCTTCCTTGGCGTGGTCGCGCTAGAGGACCTTAGCGATAGCGAAATGATCAAAAAAGTGGCCGACGGCTACAACCGCGAGGAGCTTCAGGTGAATGACATGATGCGCAAGCGGCAAGATTTAAAGGTGTTTGATTTTAGGGAGCTGGAGTTAATGACCGTATCAGACGTGCTGGATGTGCTGAGGCAATACGGTCATCAGCACTGTTTGGTGGTAGAGCGCTCGCACCACCAAATACGCGGTGTTATCTCGGCCAGCGACATCGCCCGAAAATTGAAAATGGATGTGTCTATTCAGCGTCCGCCAAAATTTGCCGAGTTGTATCTTTCGTCTTTACATCGCTAAGGGCGGTCTTATAGGGGGCTTCTGCCCCCTAAATTGACTCGGTATTGATTACCGCAAGAATCGGGCTGTATTAATAGCGTCGATTCGTCACAATGTTCTTTTTGCACTCCGCTGCCCAAGAAAAGGACACCCCGTGGTCACCACCGAAAATCATTCTTTAGTCAAAATTGACTGGCTTCAGCTAGAAGATCAATTAAATAGCCGCGGCAGTGCGCTTATTCAAAGCCTGTTTAACGCAGAAACCTGTCGCGAGGTGATTGCGCAATATCCTCAACAGGCGCTTTTTCGCAAGCGGGTCGTAATGGAGCGCCACGGTTATGGGCGCGGTGAGTATCAGTATTTTTCCTACCCCTTGCCCGATTTGGTTGCCGAACTGCGCCGTGATGTTTATGCGGGTTTAGTGCCGATGGCCAATCGCTGGAATGAATTGATGGGCTTGGCCACACGGTTTCCCGATACTCATGAGGAGTTTATCCAGCGCTGCCACGCGGCGGGGCAGTGCAGCCCTACGCCATTGATGCTGCGGTATGAGGCGGGTGACTATAATTGCCTGCATCAAGACCTTTACGGCGAGCATGTGTTTCCCCTGCAAATGGTGGTGTTATTGTCTGACCCAAAGCGGGATTTTAGTGGCGGTGAATTTGTAATGACCGAGCAGCGGCCGCGAATGCAGTCGCGGCCGGAGGTGCTACCCTTGGCCCAAGGTGATGCCCTGATTTTTGCCGTGCACCAGCGGCCAGCAACCGGGACGCGTGGGATTTACCGGCTCAATCATCGTCACGGGGTGAGTGAACTGCGCAGTGGTGAGCGGCATACTCTCGGCGTGATTTTTCATGATGCGAGCTAATTAAATTGCCCGCTATCACTTACCCTGCGCTCACAAAATTCAATGGGATCGCTGCGGAGCTCGCCTTCGGCTCAGACAGTCCTCGCTAATGCATCCCATTGAATTTCTGTGGTGCTCGGTGAGCTCAAAAGCGGGATGAAGGCCGTGCTGCATTTGAGTGTCAGAGGTAGGGCTGTTCTACTACTGTACTCGCAGCTGAAGGGGGCTAGGTTTAGCTGGAAGTGTTGTACGTTAGGGGCAAATCTGTAAGTAGAATGAGCGGATTTTAGAAGAGCTTCTGCAAATAATGAAAATTTCACTAGAATTAGTGCTGCCAGCAAACTACAGGGTCGGCGATATACTCGCGTTTCATGGCCGTGATAGCGAGCAGGTGTCTGAGCGTTGCGTTATGCCGGTTGAAGCACTAAGCCAATCCTTGCTCGGCACCTTGGAAAAGGCTCTGATTTGGGAAGGCTACCCAGCTTGTTTAAGCATACAGTTTAGCGCTCAAGCGGCGACAGTGGTTTTAAATTCTGATATGTCTTTAGAGCAAAGCTCTAGGGCTAAGCATGCGGCGCAATGGCAGGTAAATCTGCAAGCCATGGTGAGACGGATGCTGGGTTTGAATCAAGATGTGGAAGCGTTCTTTCTACAGTATTGCGAGCACCCGCAACTGGGCGGTTTATTAAAGCAGCGCCCAAACCTGCGGGTGCCGCTGTCGGTGAATCCTTTTGAGGCCTTGTGCTGGGCGGTTACGGGCCAGCAAATCAGTGTGGCAGCGGCGGTGTCGATTCGGCGGCGTTTTATTGAATTACTGGGTTGCCTACATTCGAGTGGCTTGCGCTGCCACCCAAGTGTTGAGCAGGTCGCGGCGAGTGAGCTTGCGGCTTTGTGCGATGTCGGTTTGTCTAAAACCAAGGCGCAGACCTTGATATTTTTGGCACAGGCACTAGCGTGTGGCCAACTCGAACTCCCCCCAAGCGACGATCAGCTATTAGATCACGTCAGCACCGAAACACTTCGCCGCCAATTGCTGGGTATCCGGGGTATCGGCCCGTGGACGGTGAATTACGTTTTGCTGAGGGGCTTCGCTTATTTAGACGGCTCGCTGCACGGCGATGTTGCTGTGCGCCGTAATCTTCAATTGCTATTAGCTCGCCACGATAAAATTAGTGAGCTGGAGACGCAGCAGTGGCTAGCACAATTCTCACCGTGGCGGGCCCTAGCCGCTGCGCATTTGTGGGCTATAACCTGAATCGCCGAAAACGGGCTATTACTACCGACGTGGTTCATGGCAACCCCCGCCTGGTGATGGATCTATGAGATATCGATTTTTGTCGTATGTTGAATTGTGGTAATTCGTAAATGGCCGGTATACCGTTAAGATATAGGCCTTAAATAACAAGGAGCGCGCTATTTACGCTTAAACCAAGTATGGTGGTTTCGGTAAATCGCCTTTTCAGATCCATAGGGTTTGCTCATTATTACAATGTTATGCATGTAAATGCTATAAAGAGGTAATTATGGAAGTTGAAGCTCATTCTTTAGCTAGTCTATTTAAACAACTAGGACTAGACAATACAGAACAGGCTATTCAAGATTTTATTAAGATTAATGCGCCGCTATCCAGTGGCGTAGAGTTGCATAAAGCGCATTTCTGGAGTGCGTCGCAATCTTCACTTTTACAGCAATCAAAAGATGATGACGCTGATTGGGCTGAAATAGTTGATCAGTTAGACGCTATGTTACGCAGATCAGACTTAGATAAATGATTTTGTGACAATCTCTACGGCTTTGGCGTCCCGTATCACTTCTAATAAGTTTTGCATCGCGTGAACACTACTGGAAATACAATCGCGACCTAGCCAGTGATGTGTGTGCGGTCTTCCATCTAATTCGTGTTATTAATTTTTTGGAGCGCTAACCTTGGTTTTGCGTACAGAGTAAAAAAATGCCAAGTGACTCAAAAAATGTATTGCAACGCGGACTAGAAAATATCCACGACCCCTTCTCAAATTTTATTCGCGCGCAGACAACTTCTAGCCTGCTACTATTACTAGCTACTTTGGTAGCGCTTTGGTGGGCGAATTCAGCATATTCATCAACCTACCAAAATTTGATACACACCTCGATTGGATTTGTTGTTAATGAGCATGAAGTAAGCGCTTCACTCAAACATATTATTAACGATGGTTTGATGGTGATATTTTTTTTCCTGCTTGGCCTTGAAATAAAGCGAGAGGTACTTGCCGGAGACCTTGCCAAACCAGAAAATAGACGGATGCTCATTCTCTGCGCGGTTGGTGGAATGGTTTGCCCGGCAATAATTTATTCCCTGTTTAACTGGTCGCTTGACTCACAAATTGGGTGGGGTATACCAATGGCGACCGATACCGCCTTTGCATTGGGGGCCCTTACTCTGGTAAGAAAACATATACCGCTTAGTCTCCTTGCATTTATTGTCGGCCTTGCCATTGTTGACGATGTTGGCGCGATAATTGTTATCGCAATATTTTACACTCAGGAAATTTCAATAATACATTTGTTAAGTGCCTTCGCCCTCATTGCGGTTTTGGCACTGGCCAACTATGGAGGGATACGCCAATCCCTATTTTATGTCGTTATTGGTGTCGCGGCGTGGTGGGCGATGCTTGAGTCTGGTGTTCACCCAACTGTTGCCGGTGTGGCCATTGCCTTGACGGTACCGGCAAGGCCAAAGGTGGCGTCGAGAGAGTTACTAGATAATACAAAATTGAAAATCGGCGCAATGCAGAAAAAAACAAAATCTGTGGATGTTCTCGGTAGTAGAGGCGACCACGAAAAGATACTTGAGGTTCGTGATTTTGCTGAGCGCGCCAGCACACCGCTTCGTCGTTGGGAAGATGCGCTAGTTTTGCCCGTAGCCCTATTTATATTACCTTTGTTTGCATTAACAAATGCGGGTGTTGAAATGAGTTTTAACTCATTCATGGACAGTCTTGTGCACCCAACTGGATTAGGCGTTATTGCTGGACTCGTTATTGGCAAGTTTGTTGGTATTTCGGGCGCCTGCTGGCTAGGCTTGCGCTATAACATAGGCAGCCTGCCGCGAGGGGTTAATTTTCAGCATGTTATAGGTGTTTCGCTGATTGCCGGTATTGGCTTCACGATGTCTACCTTTATTGCCGCTCTAGGGTTTGATACACAAGCGGAAAACCTTCAAATAGCCAAAACGTCAATTTTACTTGCCTCGGTTGTCTCCGCAATTCTTGGCGTGATATATATCCGGTTTGTTTCAATAAAAAGCAGCAGAGATCATGTGTGATAGTGAAGTGCGCAGGTCATTAGCGGCGCTAGGACGTTATAATTTTTGCTAATCAGTGTTACTGCTGACGCCTTACATCTGCTGTATTTAAACGGCAGCCAAGGCTACTTTTGAGCCGCTTCTTCGCCCGAGCTTATTGCTTATAAATTGACCTGCACTGATTAACTTAGGAAGTTCAATGCCATGTTCAATGCCAAGGCCATTAAGCATATACACTAGGTCTTCGGTGGCGAGATTGCCCGCGGCGCCTTTTGCGTAAGGGCAGCCGCCCAAACCGGCTATCGAGCTGTCGACAACGGCAACGCCCATTTGCAGTGAGGCATAGACATTGGTTAATGCCTGACCGTAGGTGTCGTGAAAGTGCACGGCTAATTTTTCGACGGGGGCAATTTCTAGTACCGCCTTAAGCATGCGACTAACGGCGGCGGGGGTGCCGACGCCAACGGTATCGCCTAAGGACACTTCATAGCAGCCCATTGCCAATAAGCGTGCGACTACCTCGGCGACTTTTGCCGGTGTTACGTCGCCTTCGTAGGGGCAGCCTAGCACGCAGGACACATAGCCTCTCACCGGAATACCCGCGGCTTTGGCGGCGCTCATAATGGGGCTAAAGCGATCGATGCTTTCTTCTATTGAGCAATTGATGTTCTTTTGGCTAAAGGCTTCCGAGGCGGCAGCAAAAATAGCGACCTCATTGGCCTGTGCCTTTAGCGCGTATTCAAAACCGCGAATATTGGGCACTAGGGCGACGTAGCGAACATCGTCACGACGTTTTATCAGCTTGAACACGTCCTCGGTGCCGGCCATTTGCGGCACCCACGCAGAATTTACAAAACTGCCGGCTTCAATACTTTTTATACCGGCGTCGGTGAGTAGATCGATTAACTGGGCGCGTGTTGCGGCGTCAATCAATTGCCTCTCATTTTGCAGACCATCACGGGCACCAACTTCTACAATGCGCACTTGGCTGGGCAGTTCGGTGCAGCTCATTCGGCTTTCTCAAATTCAATTAATTCAGCACCGCCGCTCACCAGCTCGCCGGCTTGGTAATAAAACGCTTTCACTATACCGTCGGCGGGGGCGCGTATAGTGTGTTCCATTTTCATGGCTTCCATTATTAGCAGGGCGTCACCTTTGCTGACGGTGCTACCCGCGGCTAATAGATGGCTGACAATGGTGCCATTCATCGGCGCGATCAATTGGTTCTCAGAGGCGTCGCCACTGCTGTCGCCTAAGTCGGGTCGTTTTATATTAAATTGCACGGCGCGCTCGGCGGTGTACATACTAAAGCTACCGTCGTGCTCCGCGATGCTGGCGCTCTGACGGTGGCCGTCGACATCGGCCTGTAATACGCGCTCGTTGAGTTCACCGCTAACGGTGTATTCTTGTTCGCCGTGCTTAATATTGAAACTGGTGGGATCGGTATCAAGAGCCGTGGCGCAGACCGAGACGACGTCGTCACCAAATTGCAGCTCAAAGTGATGCTGCGCTGGTTGATTCAAACGCCAGCTGTGGGGGTTGTTCCAGGGCGAGCCAGCGTCGCTGCTGCCATAGGCGCGGGCGGCAATAAGCTGTTTCTGTTTTAAAATGAGATAGAGCGCGGCCAGTGCGAGATTGTCGCCAAGCTGGGGAATATCCCGATTGAGCAGCTGGTCTTCATGCTTGCCGATAAAGCCAGTGTCAAATTCTGCTTGGGCAAACGCGGGGTGCTGGCAAAGCGTGTACAGAAAGTCGATATTGGTAGTCACGCCATTTAAACGGTATTCCTTTAAGGCGCCACCCAAACGCCGTAGCGCGTGTTGGCGGTCGGTGTCCCACACAATTAATTTGGCGATCATGGGGTCGTAAAATACACTTACTTCATCGCCTTCGATCACGCCGGTGTCGATACGGATATGGGCCGATTCCGCTGGGGTTTCTAAAAAGTGAAGACTGCCGGTTTGGGGCAAAAATTCATTGTTAGGGTCTTCGGCGTAAATCCGCACTTCTATGGCGTGGCCATTAATTGTTAATTCATTTTGCTTAAGCGGCAGAAAGTCGCCGACGGCAACCCGCAGCTGCCACTCCACTAAGTCTAAACCGGTAATCATTTCGGTAACGGGGTGTTCTACCTGGAGGCGGGTGTTCATTTCCATAAAATAGAAACTGCCGTCGGCATCGAGCAAAAACTCAACTGTGCCAGCACCGACATAATCAATGGCTTGGGCAGCGCATACTGCGGCGTTACCCATTTCGGCACGCAGGGTTTCGCTCATGCCGGGCGCGGGGGCCTCTTCAATTACTTTTTGGTGGCGGCGCTGTATGGAGCAGTCGCGCTCAAATAAATACACCGCGTTGCCGTGACTGTCGCAGAACACTTGAATTTCGATGTGACGGGGCTGGGTAAGGTATTTTTCAACCAGCATGGTGTCGTCGCCAAAGCCGTTCATGGCTTCGCGCTTGGCGGCGTCAAGGGCGGTGTCAAACTCCTCTGCGCTCCACACTTGGCGCATGCCTTTACCGCCGCCGCCAGCCGTGGCTTTAAGTAATACCGGGTAGCCCATGTCGTTGGCGGCTTTGCGGATTATTTCCGGATCTTGGTCGTCGCCATGATAGCCTGGTACCAGTGGTACACCGGCTTTTTCCATAATTTGCTTAGCGGCAGATTTAGAACCCATGGCCTCGATTGCGGGGGTGGGCGGCCCGATAAATACAATATTTTCAGCGGCGCAGCGACGGCAAAAGGCCGCGTTTTCTGATAAAAATCCATAGCCGGGGTGGATGGCCTGTGCGCCGGTTTTTATTGCGGCGGCGATGACTTTATCAATATCTAAGTAAGAGTCTCGCGCTGCGGAGCCGCCAATATGGATGGCTTCGTCGGCCATGCTGACATGCAGGGCGTTGCGGTCGGCGTCGCTGTAAACCGCCACGGTGCGGACACCCATGCGGCGTGCAGTTTTGATAACGCGGCAGGCGATTTCCCCGCGGTTGGCAATCAGAATTTTAGTAAACATGCTTGCGCTTCCGTATTATTTAATAAGCCAGTATTCAGTGCTAGAAAAGTGTGCTGAGTAACTTGTGTTGAAAGCTCAAGGCACTACATTCTGAATACGCCAAATTTTGTGTCTTCAATTGGCTTGTTTAAGCTGGCAGACAAGCTCAAGCCCAATACCATGCGGGTGTCGGCGGGGTCGATAACACCGTCGTCCCACAGCCGCGCCGAGGCGTAATATGGGTGGCCCTGCTTTTCGTAGGTGTCGAGAATTGGCTGTTTAAAGGCTTTTTCTTCCTCGGCGGGCCAGTCTTTATCGTCGCGCTCATATTGGTCGCGTTTTATTTGCGCCATAACGCCAGCGGCTTGCTCACCACCCATTACCGAGATGCGCGCATTGGGCCACATAAACATAAAGCGCGGGTCGTAGGCGCGGCCGCACATACCGTAGTTGCCGGCGCCAAAGGAGCCGCCAATAAGTACGGTAAGCTTTGGCACTTTGGCACAGGCAACTGCCATTACCATTTTGGCGCCGTGCTTGGCAATGCCGCCGGCTTCGTATTGCTGGCCGACCATAAAGCCGGTGATGTTCTGCAAGAAGATCAGGGGAATTTTGCGTTGGGCACACAGCTCAATAAAATGCGTGCCTTTCTGCGCAGATTCAGAAAATAGTATGCCGTTATTGGCGATAATACCCACGGGGTAGCCAAATATGCGGGCAAAGCCACAGATTAACGTGGTGCCGTACAGGGCTTTGAATTCGTCAAAGTCAGAGGCATCCACAATGCGAGCGATAATTTCGCGCACGTCATAGGGTTTGCGACTGTCTTTAGGCACAATGCCGTAAATGTCTTTGGCGGGGTAGGCGGGTTCTTCGCTGGGCGCAATGTCGAGTTCAATTGGTTTGCGGCGATTTAAACGTTTTACGGCATTGCGCGCCAATTGCAGCGCGTGGTGATCGTTTTGGGCGTAGTGATCGGCAACCCCTGAGGTGCGGCAGTGAACATCGGCGCCGCCGAGGTCTTCGGCACTAACCACTTCACCTGTGGCGGCTTTTACCAGTGGCGGGCCGGCAAGAAAGATGGTGCCTTGTTCGCGCACTATAATGGATTCGTCGGCCATCGCCGGAATGTAAGCGCCACCTGCCGTGCAGCTGCCCATGACCACCGCGATTTGAGGAATGCCCATGGCCGACATATTGGCCTGATTAAAAAAGAAGCGGCCAAAGTGTTCGCGGTCTGGGAATACTTCGTCTTGGCGGGGTAGATTGGCGCCGCCTGAGTCGACCAAATAAATACAGGGTAAGAAGTTTTCTTGGGCGATGCTTTGGGCGCGTAAATGCTTCTTCACTGTAAGGGGGAAATAGCTGCCGCCTTTAACTGTGGCGTCGTTGGCGATAATCATGCATTCCTGCCCGCAGACGCGGCCAATGCCGGTAATGATGCCCGCCGCGGCGAGTTCTTCTTCGTAAACTTCGTAAGCAGCTAATTGCGATAATTCTAGAAAGGGCGTGCCGACATCGACAAGAGCACTGATTCTTTCCCTTGGCAGTAACTTGCCGCGCTCGGTATGGCGGCGCTGAGATTTTTCACCGCCGCCGCGGCTGATTTTGGTCACAATGTTTTTGAGGTCGTCGACCTGCGCTTGCATGTGCTCGGTGTTTTCGAGAAAACCGGCATCGCGGGGATTAATTGTCGATTTCAGTACGGTCATGGTGGCTGCCTGTATTTCGTTTTATATGGGTCAAAATACTGTTATTCATATTCTCGCTAGGGCGAGAACGTGTTTTGTTAAGGCCACCACACCGTGTTTTTGTTTTTAGGGTGGCCCGTATTTAAAATCGCAGTGGCTAGATTTATACAGTCTCTTTAAACAGTTCGCGGCCGATTAACATGCGGCGAATCTCTGAGGTGCCGGCGCCAATTTCATAGAGTTTGGCGTCGCGCAGTAAACGGCCGGTGGGAAATTCATTGGTGTAACCATTGCCGCCGAGAGTTTGAATCGCTTGTAGCGCCATTTGTGTGGCTTTTTCGGCTGCGTAAAGAATTACCCCAGCGGCATCTTTGCGACTGGCTTCGCCGCGATCACAGGCGCGGGCTACCGCGTATAAATAGGCGCGGCTGGCATTGAGTTCGGTATACATATCGGCGAGCTTGCCCTGCATGAGCTGGAATTCACCAATGCTTTGGCCAAACTGTTTGCGGTCGTGTAAATAGGGCACCACCACGTCCATGCAGGCCTGCATAATGCCAGTAGGACCACCAGACAAAACCGTGCGCTCAAAGTCCAGACCACTCATTAAAACTTTAACGCCTTCGCCTTCTTTACCAAGAATGTTTTCTGCGGGCACTTTGCAGTTATCAAACACCAGTTCGCAGGTGTTGGAGCCGCGCATACCGAGTTTGTCGAGCTTGGGTGAGCGGCTAAAGCCGGGGTAGTCGCGCTCTACTATGAATGCCGTCATGCCACGCGGGCCGGCATTGATATCGGTCTTGGCATAAATCACGTAGGTGTTGGCGTCGGGGCCGTTGGTGATCCACATTTTATTGCCGTTAAGCACATAGTGATCGCCCTGCTTGTCGGCTCTCAGTTTCATACTAACCACGTCGGAACCGGCATTGGGCTCAGACATCGCCAAGGCGCCAATGTGTTCGCCGGAGCACAGTTTGGGCAGGTATTTTTCTTTTTGGGCTTGGTTGCCATTTTTATAAATCTGGTTAACGCACAGATTGGAGTGCGCGCCGTAGGACAGGCCCACCGAGGCGGAGGCGCGGCTGATTTCTTCCATGGCAATAACGTGGGCCAAATAGCCCATGTCGCTGCCGCCAAACTCTTCGCTAACGGTAATGCCCAATAGCCCCATGTCGCCCATTTTGCGCCACAAATCCATTGGGAAGGCATTATCTTTGTCGATGCTTTCGGCGCGGGGGGCTATCTCGGCCTGCGCAAATTGGTAGGTGGCGTCGCGCAACATGTCGATTTCTTCGCCAAGGCCAAAATTAAGAGAGGGGTAGCTAGAACTCATGGGAATCACCTGTGTGTTTGCGTTATTAAATTATGTGGCCGTTTAATGCTGTGTTTATGCGGTTTTACTGGGCTTTTTTTGCATGTCGTTAAGTGCCTCGACACAGCGTTCTTCGGCTTGGTCTAACTCCGAGATCATGTCGTTGAGGTCTTGAAGCTGCTGCCGCAATTGCTCTTTTATTAAGCGCCGGCGCTCGCGAATTTTGTCGATTAATTTAATGAGCTGGGGGCTGTTGTCATGCTCTGGGTGGTACATCTCGATAATGTCTTTGCTGTCTTCGAGGGACAAGCCCAGCCGTTTACCGCGCAGAATGAGCTTTAGTTTGATGCGATCGGCGGCGCTATAAATGCGTGTTTGGCCTTTGCGCTCGGGGTTGAGCAGGCCTTTCTCTTCGTAAAAGCGAATAGTGCGGGTAGTGATGTCAAAGTCCGAGGCAAGATCGGAAATGCTGTAGCGTCGGTTTGGCATAGGGTCTAGTTCGCAGAATTAATTTAGCGAACACTTTACTTCTAGTTTACGTTAACGTCAACTGTGGGTTGAATCCAGTGGCTAAGTGGTTTGGCTGTTTAGTGCGCAGCTAAATTTATCTGTCAGGATTAGTATGTTGCTGCTTGGATAAAGCAAACAAGATAATTGCCCGCTAATTACGGTATAATGGTCGATCCAACTCCGGTTTATTGTCAACAAAGTACATAAGCTCGCAAGGGTGGACACTTTGCCGCTAGCTTAACTTTGTAAGGATCCTATTGTAATGCAAGATAAAATTACCCTCGTACTTGATTACCTGAACGAAAACCAGACCCGTTGCAGCAATAATGCAGCCGCTAAAGCATTAGGTATTACCGCTCCCGAGCTGAAAAAATTACTGGGTAAGCGCAGACCGGAAACTTCTTGGCTTGTTAATGCCGGCACCGGCGAGCCAGCAGGCTACTCGGCAGAAGAAAAGCACGACGAGCTGTACCGTGTTAGCCGTATTATTAAATCTGCAGAAGTATTGACGCGCAATCTCGATTTATAGGGGGTTACGCTGCTGTCCGGTGCGCTGAACTCTTTCTAGCTAAGTCAGCGACCGTCTGGTATTGCCACGTCTAATCCTAGTAAATCAATCGCCACGGCTTCTGCCACTTTGATGCCGTCGATACCCGCAGATAAAATCCCCCCCGCATAGCCAGCGCCTTCACCGGCTGGGTAGAGACCCTTGGTATTCAGGTTTTGGTAATCGCGACCACGTTTGATACAGATCGGCGACGATGTGCGGGTTTCGATGCCGGTGAGAATCGCATCGTTCATTGCAAAGCCTTTGATTTGCTTGTCAAAAGCGGGAATCGCCTCGCGAATAGCGGCATTGGCAAAGTCGGGCAGGGCCAAGCTTAAGTCGCCAAGGCTCACGCCGGGTTTGTAAGAGGGCACTACCTTGCCGAGTTCGCTTGAGGGTGTGTTGCGCAGGTAGTCGCCAACGAGCTGGGCGGGGGCATTGTAGTTTTCGCCACCCAGTTGGTAGGCTAAGCTTTCGAGCTGACGCTGTAAGTCGATACCCGCGAGCACATGCTCGGGATAGTCTTTTTCAGGCTCAATACCGACCACAATGGCTGAATTGGCATTGCGCTCGTTGCGGGAATATTGCGACATGCCGTTGGTCACCACTCGGCCTTCTTCTGAGGTGGCGGCGACCACTGTGCCGCCGGGGCACATGCAGAAACTGTAAACGCTGCGGCCGTTTTTGCAGTGGTGAACCAGTTTGTAATCGGCGGCGCCGAGGATTGGGTTGCCAGCATTGTCGCCAAAGCGGGCTGCGTCGATTACCGATTGCGGGTGCTCAATGCGAAAGCCGATGGAAAAGGGCTTGGCTTCGAGGTAAACCCCTTGCGCTAGCAGCATTTCAAAGGTGTCGCGGGCGCTGTGGCCCACCGCCAGAATAATATGGCGGCTGGCGAGGTGGCTGCCATCGGCAAGCGTGACGCCAGTTACTTTGCCAAGTTCGCCATTGTCTGATTCGCGATGTAGGATTTCGACCTTGCTATTAAAGCGAATTTCACCGCCAAGGCGGGTAATTTCAGCGCGGATATTCTCCACCATTTTCACCAGCTTAAAGGTGCCGATGTGGGGCTTGCTGACCATCAGGATTTCTTCAGGGGCGCCGGCCTTAACAAATTCGATCATGACTTTGCGGCCGAGAAAACGACGGTCCTTAACTTGGCTGTAGAGCTTGCCGTCGGAGAAGGTCCCCGCGCCGCCCTCGCCGTACTGCACATTCGACTCGGTGTTGAGCTTGCGCTCGCGCCATAGCCCCCAAGTGTCTTTGGTCCGCTGCCGAACGTCTTGGCCGCGGTCGAGTACAATCGGTTTTAAGCCCATTTGCGCCAACACCAGTGCCGCTAAAATACCGCAGGGGCCAAAGCCAATCACTATTGGCCGCTGTAGTTCGGGGCTGGGGAAGTCTGTAGGGGCTTGGCCTAGAAATTGGTAGTTGGTATTGGGGCTGGGGCGAACAAACCCTTTGCCAGCAAACTGCGCCAGTACCCGCTGCTCCGTCTCGTCGCTCAGCTCGATATCCAACAGGTAAATTAGCAGGATGTTGTGCTTTTTCCTGGCATCGTAACTGCGTTTAAAAATATGAATATTCAGCAGTTCTGAATCAGCTAGGGCCAGTTTAGTGAGTGCGGCACTGCGCAAATCGGCGTCGCTGTGATTAAGAGGCAGTTTGATGTCGGTGAGTCTGAGCATGAACAGGGTGTATTTCCGATTTGGTCTTTAAGTGCGGGATTTTATCATGATTGTGGGTTGGGGTTGCGCGCAGTTATTAGCAAGCCAAGCCAGCGCTATAGCCCGACGACCACGCCCACTGAAAATTGAAGCCGCCTAAATGGCCGGTTACGTCTAAAACCTCGCCGATAAAGTAGAGGCCAGCTTGGGATTTTACTTCCATGGTTTTGGAGCTAATAGCCGCGGTGTCAACGCCGCCACGGGTGACTTCGGCGGTGCGGTAGCCCTCGGTTGCCGAGGGTTTAAGGCGCCAGTGCTGGAGCTTTTCGGCAATGGCGGCGAGTTGTTTGTCGCTAAAGCTGGCCAGCGTTAGTTCTGCGCTGTCTGGCCACCACAGGGTTTGCAGTTCGGCGACGAGTCCCTTCGACAGCTGTTGCGCTAGCACTGTTCGCAATAAGCTCTTGCTCTGTTGCTGCTTGGCGCTGTGCAGCCAGTCGGCGATATCAAGCTGGGGGAGCAGATTAACCACAATCTCGCTGCCCGGATTCCAGTAATTGGATATCTGCAGTATGGCTGGACCGCTAATGCCGCGATGGGTAAACAGCATATTCTCGGTGAATTGGCGCTTATTGCAGCTTACCTCGACTTCTAGCGCCAGACCGGCGAGGCGTTCGCAGAGGGGCTTCATGGCGTCGCTGAACATAAAAGGCACAAGTCCCGCTTGGCGCTCGGTAAGGGCAATGCCGAATTGCTTGGCGATGTCGTAGCCTAAGCCGCTGCCGCCGAGGCTGGGAATCGAGAGCGCGCCGGTGGCGACCACCAGTGAATGGCACTCTAGTTTCAGTGGAGTTTGGCCTTGGTGTAGCGTTATTTGGTAGCGGCTGCGCTGGTTCTCTTGCGCATGTTTGTCTGAGTGCGCTTGTTCAGGTAATGCCGATATTTTATCAATAGTGCAGTGACTGCGGATTTCGGCGCCGGCCTGAGCACATTCGTCGAGGAGCATATTAAGGATGTCTTTGGCGGAGTCGAGGCAAAATAGCTGGCTGTGTTTACGCTCCTCATAGGCAATGCCGTAGCGCTCAACCATGCCGATAAAGTCCCACTGGGTATAGCGGGTGAGTGCGGCCTTGCAGAAATGCGGATTGGCAGAGATAAAGTTGTCTGCCTCCACAAAGTGATTAGTGAAATTGCAGCGGCCGCCGCCAGACATTAGGATTTTCTTTCCCACTTTATTGGCTTTTTCTAAAACCAATACCCGTCGTCCGCGCTGGGCGGCGGTGAGTGCGCACATTAGCCCTGATGCACCGGCACCAAGAATGATTACGTCGAAGTGGTTTGCGCCAAATTGCACGGTAGGGGTGTCACTTTTACTGAGGGTATTTGGCGCGCAGTATACCGACAAATCTTTGCGCTGACATAGGCTGGTATTTGGGCGCACCATCGCTATACTGCGTGGCTGCCGAACAGCGGGGCTGTTATTTTAAAAAAATGTGTTGCCTGCGCTAAGCTGGTGCAAATTTTGCTAGGAAAACCCCAGTCATTTTCGTTCTTGGCATTTCAGCAAGTTCAAGTGATATCCATTACCTAATATTGTATAAGGCGAGGTCACCTTAATGAGTCGCAATCAAGCGCGCGTTCAAGCTATTTCCCAGATTACTAATCGTACGCCTAAAGCCGTTACGATGCCTGAGCCCCTCGGTAAAATCTGGGCAAGCGATGTTTTTAATCTTGCAAAGATGGAGCAGTGTCTTTCTAAGAATGCTTTTAAGGCGATGAAAAAGGCCGTGCAAACGGGGGCGCCGCTTGATGCCGCAACAGCTGATGTGGTTGCTGCTGCCATGAAGGATTGGGCGCTGGGCAAGGGCGTTAAGTTCTTCTCTCACATTTTCTACCCAATGACCAATGCCACTGCTGAGAAGCACGATGGTTTTATTATTGCCAATTCTGATGGTCATGCGATTACTGAATTCACTGGTAGTTTGCTGATTAAGGGTGAGCCAGACGGCTCTTCTTTCCCTAACGGTAGTCTGCGGATGACCAATGCTGCGCGTGGTTACACGGCCTGGGATCCAACCAGTCCCGCTTATATCATGCACACCGATAACGGCTCTACCTTGATGATTCCAAGCGTATTTATGAGCTGGACAGGTGAAGCGCTGGACAAAAAAATCCCACTGCTGCGCTCTAATACTGCAATGGATAAGGCCGGTCAGCGAGTATTGTCGCTGATGGGTGAGGCCGAGGTTGCCACCTTGAATTCTAGCTGTGGCGCTGAGCAAGAATACTTCCTGATCGATGCTAATTTTGCTGCTAGCCGCCCAGACCTTACCCTAGCTGGCCGCACTTTGTTTGGCGCTTCGCCAGCCAAAGGGCAGCAATTTGACGACCATTATTTTGGTGCGATCCCTGAGCGCGTTCAGGTCTTCATGCAAGATTTGGAAGACAAACTATACAAATTGGGTATCCCAGCAAAAACCCACCACAACGAAGTGGCACCAGGTCAGTTTGAAATCGCGCCCTATTATGAGGCAGCGAATATCGCTTCTGATCACCAACAAATGCTGATGACGCTGTTAAAGATCACTGCCAAGCGTCATGGCTTTGTATGTTTGCTTCACGAGAAGCCATTTGCTGGCGTAAACGGCTCTGGTAAGCACGTAAACTGGTCGGTAGGTAACGCAACCCAGGGAAATTTACTGGATCCAGGTAGCACCCCTCACGACAATATCAACTTCCTGCTCTTTTGTGGTGCGGTAATTCGTGGCGTGCACCTTTATGGACCGCTTTTGCGCGCTGTTATTGCTTCTGCGTCCAACGATCACCGTCTGGGAGCGAATGAAGCACCCCCAGCCATTTTGTCGGTGTACTTGGGTGACCAGCTGGAAGGTGTCTTTAACGACATCAAAGAAGGCAAATTGCTGAAGTCTGAATTGGGCGGCTTTATGGATCTAGGTCTGAGCCAGATTCTCAAGTTTGAGCGCGATCCTGGCGACCGTAACCGCACTTCACCGTTTGCCTTTACTGGCAACCGCTTTGAATTCCGCGCAGTGGGCTCTTCTGCTTCTGTGTCTGGTCCGTTAGTTGCGATGAACACCATGCTGGCCGACTCCTTAAACTGGATTGCTGACAAGCTAGAAGTTGAATTAGCTACTGGCACGAGCAAGCCTGAAGCGGCGATCAAAGTGCTTAAAGAACTTATGGAAGCGCACAGCAATGTTATCTTTGGTGGCGATGGCTACTCCGCCGAGTGGCATCGAGCGGCGGTTGAGGATCGCGGTCTGAAAAATCTGCCTACTACCGCAGATGCGCTGCCATACTTGCGTGATGAGGCGATTGTTAAACTGTTCTCTAGCACTGGCGTATTCACTCCAGTAGAGTTGGAAAGCCGCTTTGAGGTGTATTCTGAACAGTACTTGTTGTCTATCGAGGTCGAGGCTAAGTTGGTTGTTGATATGGCCACTACTAGCATTTACCCAGCAGCAATTGAGTATTTGTCGCAGTTGGCGTCAACTAGCTCGGCAATGGCTGCGTTGAGTATTACTTTAGATAACAGCGTGGCTGCAGCGGTAGCAAGCGAAGCGAATGCGATGATGACCGCAGTGTCTACGCTGAATACTGCCTTGGCTGTTCACGACTTTGCCTCTACTGAGGAGCACATGCAGTACGCGGCAGGCACTTTGCGCAGTTTGATGCTGGAAGTGCGTGGCCATGCTGATGCGCTGGAAGCCTTGGTTGCCGACGATTTGTGGCCTATGCCTAAGTACTCGGAAATGTTGTTCATTAGATAGGTTTGAGCTGGCGCGATGCGCCGGCTAATTTTTATCTACGCCTAATAGCCCTCTTTGTTGAGGGCTTTTTGCTATCTAACAGATAAGTTTTTGGCTGCGATGCGTCAGTGCGCCGGCGTTATTTTAGTGGAGTAGCTGAATAAAGTGCGGATGGTGTCTGCCCGCAATGGCATTTGCACCATTTCGCCTTTTTGCCACAGCGGCCATTGATCGAGAAAACAAGCAGAGCCTGGGTCGCCATCTTGGCCTCCTAGCAGCACAAACCAATTGCTGTCGAGATCGCTCATGTCGCAAAGGTGGCGGGCATTGGAGCTCATTCGCACATAATGTTTGCCCTTGGCGAAGCCGTGGGCGGACTTCATGATGGTTTCGTTGGCGCCAGCAATGGGCTCGTCGGCGAAGCGCCAGCGCCGTCCAACTAAGGGCAGGGCCGCAAGTGGGTGGGCTAGTTTCACGCGGTGAATATTTCCCCAGCGCCCAAACTTTTCGGTGTCGGCTGCTGCTTTACTAAAGGCTTGGTCGATGGCTGCACGGAGTTTACTTTCTGGCTGTTTTGCAAGCTCGGCGCGGAGTAGGCCGCGGGGATCCCAGTTGGCGGTGAATACCGCGAGTGAGTCTTCGCCGTGCAGGGCAATAGCAAAGTGATAGAGGCTGAGTTCAAAAAACAGCGCGCCTCGGCTGTCGGTATTATAAATCCCATCCCAAGCTAGCAAGGGCTTGAGCTTGTCGTCGCTAGGCTCCGACGCCAGCGCAAGCATAGCATCGCGTAATGGTAGCGCCGTTGGGCTACTCACATCTTGAGATATATTCCATAGGGCGCTGGCCGGTGCGTCGCCACCGAGTATTTGGCGCAGGCGCTGGATGCGGTCATCGGGCGAGTAGAAATTGCTGATTAAATAAGGACTTTCTTCGCTGGGGCGGTTATTTGCGGAAGCGACAAAGCCCTCAACGGGGTTGTAGCTGTGGGGAAGTCCAGAACTAGTGATTTTAGTTTGCCAAAAGCGAAGCTCGCTGCGGGCTAGAATCATGTCTTTGCTGGGAGTGGCGGGGCGTGCGGGTAAATGCGCGGCCATGACTTGGCCAATATTGCCGCTGGTGTCGGCGTACAGCATATTTTGACCAGCTACCGCAAAGCTTTCTAGGGCGTTGTGAAACTCCGTAAAGTTGCTTGCTCTGGCGGCGCCGAGCAGGGCGCTTATTTCGTCGCTGGGGTCGTGGCCAACCCAGCGCATCGCGAAACGCGGTTTTGGCTTGACGGAATTTAGCGATGATTTATTACCGCCAAACATCGGCGCGTCAGACAGAATTGGCCCCCAATCGCTCTCGTTAATTATTAGTTTCTGGTCGCGGCCCCAGCGCACTTTGATGTGCTCTTCGCGTTGGCGTATTGCAGTTTCGGGAAGGTCGCTAATATCAAATAAATCACTCGAGGTAGCGTGCATAGACGTGCCTCCCCATGCGATGTCTGGGCTGCGACCAACCATTATGGCGGGCATGCCCGGTAGCATAAAACCGGCGACTTTCATGGTGGGGCAGTGTACACCAGCCATTAACCATAAATTGGGTAGCGTGATGGGTAAGTGTGGATCGCCAGCTAATATTGGCGCGCCGTTGCCGCTGAGCTTGGGGCTTATTGCCATTGAGTTTGAGCCGCCGGGTCTGCCAAAGTGGTCGCTGAGCCAATCGATGGTGTTGTCGTTGTTGTGATGGCCTGGAATGGGTGGTCCACCATTATGCTGCATTAGGCTTTGCCAAATAGTGGGCCAGTCACTGCGCTCTCGCAGTGGCAGTAAATTGGTCCACACTTTCCAGGTGAAGTCTGCGCAACTTAAGCGGCTCAGGCTCAGTACGTCGGCGACGCTCCAGTGCTCAGCTTTCACGCCGAGAATAGCGAGTTCCTCGGGTTGGCGCTGCTCTTCTTGATTGACATGGTCAATGACATGATTGATGCCGGCCACAAAGCCCTCTAGCCAGTTCTGCGTGCTTGCTGGTAATGCGGCGAGGTTGGCGGGGGTGCTGCGGCAAAAATCCAATATGCGCAATGTGTGGTCGATGTCGATAGCCGCTGGCCCCAAAAACTCCGCCATTCGCCCTTGACTAATTTGGCGTAAAAAGGTGATTTGGCTGAGTCGAAGGTGGGCGTGAACCATGCCCAATCCTGTTGCAGCGTCACGTTCGGAGTCCGCAAAAATATATGGAACCATTTGTGCGTTCCAGCGTATTTCAATTTTCGCGGTGAGCGGTGCATTTTCTAGAGGCAGTTCCGTGAGTCTTTGCGCTAGCGTGTGCGGACGTCGCGGTGCAAATAGATGGCCGCAGCCTATTTTTGCGAGCAGGGCGAATATGCCTGGGATGTGGCTTGCTTTCATGGCGCTCCTAGCGAGAAAATTATCCTATTGGTGTGACATAGCAATTTGATTGAGAGGTTTGGAAGCCATCATAGCAGCATATATTTGTGCTCTATTTTTAATGTTTGATTTTGTGATTTACTTGGCTATTTGTGGGTAGTTTGTGAATTAGTGGCTCGGCTTACGTTAATTGGCTTGTCGGGTTTGTTATGGCTGTGCATGGTGTTGAGTACATGCTTTAAAAAACTGAGTGGCGAGGTGTCGCTGTGCAGGGGGCTGGGGTGTAACATAGGGCCATCATTCACTATTTATTTAAAGGATAGCGGTATTCATGCGTCGAACTAAGATTGTGGCCACGGTCGGACCCGCTTGTGACTCTCGGGAAATACTTGCCGAGATGATTGGCGCCGGGGTGAATGTATTTCGATTAAATTTTTCCCATGGCAGCGCTGATGAACACCGTGCACGGGCGTTATTGATTCGTGAGTTAGCAGCTGAAGCCAAGTGTTTTGTCGGCCTGTTGGGCGATTTGCAAGGCCCTAAAATCCGCTTGCGTAAATTAGCGGTTGATCCAATTGTATTGAAAAAAGGCACTGAGCTGATACTTGATACCGAATTGGCCGACGGCGAAGGCAGCGAACATCATTTGGGTGTCGATTACGAGCCCTTGGCGCGCTCGGTAAGTGCTGGCGACACTTTGTTACTGGATGACGGTCGTTTGCGCTTAATGGTTGATCGGGTTGTTGGCGAAAAGGTCTACTGTCGCTCAGAAAGTGTTGGTAATTTGCATTCGCGCAAAGGTATTAATCGCCTTGGTGGTGGTTTGTCGGCGCCTGCCTTGACCGAAAAGGATCTCGAGGATATTAAGCTTGCTGCCGATATTGGCCTCGATTTTATTGCGGTGTCGTTTCCTAGCAGCGCTGCCGATATTATTGATGCTCGCCAAAAGCTAGAAGCGGCGGGTTGTTTTGCGCATATTATCGGTAAAATCGAGCGCGCTGAGGCGGTGGCAAATGACGAACACCTTGATGAGTTAATTCGGGCTTGCGATGGCGTGATGGTGGCGCGGGGTGATTTAGGGGTAGAGATCGGTGATGCGAGTCTCATCGGCTTGCAAAAGCATATTATAAAGCGCTCACGCGTATTGAACCGACCAGTAATTACCGCAACCCAGATGATGGAATCGATGATCAGCTGCCCTGTGCCGACTCGCGCCGAAGTGTTCGACGTTGCGAATGCGGTATTGGACGGAACCGACGCAGTGATGTTGTCGGCGGAAACCGCGTCGGGGATGTACCCAGTCGAAACGGTGAAAGCTATGGCGCGCAATTGTGAGGGTGCAGAGCAATACCCATCGGCTCGGAAATCCAGCTATCGAATTGAGCGTAAGTTTGATTCAGTGGAAGAAACCTTGGCGATGAGTGCAGTTTACGCGGCGAATCATCAGGTCGGTGTGAAAGCGATTGTGTCGATGACCGAAACCGGCCGCACGGTGCTGCTAATGTCGCGCTTGACCTCTGGGATCCCAATTTTTGCTTTTAGCCGAAACCCGGCTACGTGCAACCGAGTAAGCTTATATCGTGGCGTGTACGCAGTATCGAGCCCAGCTAACGGCATTGAAATTAGCGGTTGTGTTGAAAAGATCCAAGCTAAAGGGCATGTGGTTGCCGGTGATTTGATCTTGGGTACTACTGGCGACGAGGTCGGTGTCGACGGTCACACCAACACCCTAAAAATAGTGCGGGTGAGTTAATAGAGTAAAGTCTTTGTAGACCGGCCGGTAGTGCTGTTTCTTGGCTTTCTAGCGTACCGCGGCTAATGCTGTGGGTACTTCGAAGCCCCAGGGGCAGTGCGCTAGCTTGGTGTTAGTGCTTGATTCGAGCAGCGTCGTTAATAGTAGAGTGCTGAGGCTAGTCCACGCAGCACGCGCCTCACCGCTAAATTCATCTCCCAATGCCATTTCTAGGGTTTCTAGTAATGCTTGATTAAAGTGCTTGAACTGCGTGGCGCTAATGCCTTGCGTTGTATAGCGGCGCCCCAAACTACTGACCACCACTTTTAATCCATCAATATTGTGTAAAGACCGCACTGCTGTGCCGAGTAGGGCATTGAGTTTGCGGCCTTTGTAGTCAGATCGGCTATCGAAATGGCGGCTCAGCTCGGGTGATAATTGAAATAGTCGTAGATAAAAGACTCTAGCAAAGGGGCGGCTAATGGCGGTCACCGTCAAGAAATCACGTTGAATAATACTGATCTGCTGTGGGGTCATGGCTAGCGCCTCAAGGTCGCGTATCGATGCCGGAATAAACTTCGCTGTCATTACTGCTATGGTTTTAATCTAGCTGATTTTTCGATCTTTGATTATTAGAGGTATCCGAGGGCGATATAGTTAATTACCGCAATGGCGGTTGTCTATCAGCTTATAACTAGATCTTGTTGAGCAGTGTTAATGCTCCGAGCTTCAGTTTAGTCTTGTAGACACTGCAAACTTGGTCGACACTAAAAATGTGGTATTGATCGATAAAATAAGGATAAAAATTATGGTGAACAACAAACCAATAGTGGCTATTTTAGGTGGTACCGGCGGGCTTGGTACAGGCTTGGCCCGGCGTTGGGCGGAGGCCGGTTATCAAATTATTATAGGGTCGCGCACTCAAGACAAAGCTGAGCTAGCGGCAAGTGAATTGCGTGATCTAATGCAGGAGCGCGGCGTAGGGTCGGTTCAAGTTTTGGCGATGGATAACATCGCAGCAGCCACTGCTGCCGAGATCGTGGCGCTCACTGTGCCTTTTGCGCATCACACAAGTACCCTGTTGAGCGTTAAAAATGCGCTGCAAGGCAAAATTTTGATCGACGTAACGGTACCCTTAATCCCCCCTAAGGTTGCCCGAGTGCAATTGCCAGCAGACGGCTCTGCAGGGCAAATCGCACAAAATATATTGGGCGAAGGGGTTCGGGTGGTGTCGGCTTTTCAAAATGTGGCAGCAGTGCATTTACAAGAAGGGCAGGGTATGGATTGCGATGTCCTTGTTTGTGGTGACAATAAAGAAGCTCGCGCTCAGGTGATTGAGTTGGTCGAGGCCGCGGGTTTGCGCGGTCTACATGCGGGGAGTATTGCTAATGCAGCGGCAGTAGAAGCGATGACATCCTTACTGATCTTTATAAATAAACAGTACAAATGCCATGCGGGGATCAAGGTTACCGGCATGGAGAACTCATGAGTACTGCGCATAACGCCATGACGCTGTATGCAGTACCGAGTATTCCCATGATTGAGCCGGGGGATGATCTGGCGCAGATACTGGTGATGGCCCTGGATGCTGCGGGCCTGCCCTTGCAAGACGGCGATTTGCTGGTGTTGGCGCAAAAAATAGTGTCCAAAGCAGAGGGGCGCTATGTCTACCTAAATGGGGTGGAGCCTAGCGCGGAGGCGATTACCTTGGCGGCAAGCTGCGACAAAGATCCCCGTCATATGGAAGTTTTATTGGGGGAGTCACAGGCGGTGTTGCGCCAGCGGCCGGGGGTGGTCATTGTTGAGCACAAATTAGGTTATGTGCATGCTAATGCTGGGATTGACCGTTCAAACATTGCATACGACCCAGAGAACCCGCGATTATTACTTCTTCCGGAAAACCCCGATGCCAGTGCTAAGGCTTTGCGCGCCGCCTTGTATGTAAAAACGGGGATACAGGCTAATATTATTATTAATGACAGCGCTGGCCGAGCGTGGCGAAATGGCACGGTAGGTTTCGCTATTGCCACGGCGGGTTTTGACGCACTGGAAAATCGAATCGGGGAGCGCGATCTGTTTGGCCGCGCGCTAGAAGTAACTGAAGTTGCAGTGGCTGATGAATTAGCGGCGGCTGCGTCATTTATGATGGGTCAAGGTGATGAAGCAATACCGCTGGTGTTAATTCGTGGTGCGAATTTACGTTCCTCTGCGGCTGGCTCGGCTTCATTAATTCGTGATCGCGAAAAGGATATGTTCCGTTAATGTACGCATCTTTAACTACAGAGTCGCCTTATACCGGACAAGTACTTGCCTTGACTGGTGGTGTTGGTGGCGCCAAATTGGCGCGGGGGCTTGCTGGTGTTTTATCCGGTGCTCAGTTAACAATTGCCGCGAATACGGCTGATGATTTTGATTACTGGGGGCTGCGAATTTGTCCCGATCTCGACTCGGTTATGTACGCATTGGCAGACCTAAATGACGAGGAGCGCGGCTGGGGCTTAAAGGACGAAAGTTGGCGGACCCGCATAGCAATGCGCCGACTGGGTGGTGACGAGTGGTTTCAAATTGGGGATCAGGATGTTGCTACTCATATTCTGCGCACACAACTGTTGGCTAAAGGCGATAGTTTGGCCGCGGTAACTGAAAAACTGTGCTGCGGTTTGGGCATTCCTCACACTCTGCTGCCGATGACGGAAGGCAGGGTGGCTACCAAGGTCATTACCGATCAGGGGTGCTTGGAGTTTCAAGAGTATTTTGTTCGCGATAAGTGCGAGCCTGAGGTTCGGGGGGTACTATTTGATGGACTAGAGTCTGCGCAACTGCATCCCAAATTAGCCGCGCTGCTGGCAGATGATACGCTGAGCGCGATTATTATTTGCCCCTCTAATCCCTTTGTAAGCGTTGACCCCATTTTGGCCTTATCGGGCTGTCGTGAATTATTGAAAGCAGCCAAGGCGCCGGTTGTTGCGGTGTCGCCAATCATTGCTGGGCGCGCAGTGAAAGGTCCAGCTGCAAAAATGATGCGCGAGCTGGCGATGCCCGCCACCGCATCGGCAGTAGCAGCTTATTACGGTGACGTAATTGATGGCTATGTTTTAGATGATTTAGACGCGAGCTATGCCGACGAAGTGGCGGCAATGGGCTTAGATACCTGTGTAAGCCAGACAATGATGAGTGATGTTGCTAGTAAAACCCAGTTGGCTGAGACAATATTAGACTTCGCTAGCCGAATTACGAAGAAAAAATAACAAGGCTTTGGCGAATTTAATATAACAATAATCATTCATAAGAAGCGTAGCGAAATTATGTGGGCATTACTGCCGTTAAAGGACTTTGTACAGGCCAAGCAACGACTGGCAGGTAGTTTAACGGTGTCTGAGCGTCGAGTTTTGTTTCATTCAATGGTTGAGGATGTGCTGGGAGTTGTAGCATCGTACCCTCGTTTCGAGCAGGTGGTGCTGGTTTCAGACGATCCATCTGCGCATTTATTAGCCGAGCACTATGGCGTTGCGTGCTGGCCTGAACGCGATTTTGGGGTCCGCGGGCTGAACGAGGTGGTTGGCGCAGCGCTGGCGAATATACATCGTGTCGCGCCGCGCAGTAATGTGATGGTCGTGCACGGCGATTTACCTTTGCTAAGCCACCGCGAATTAGATGCCGTGTTTGATGCCCACGCTGAGTTGTTGAATGAGGGCCCGTCGGGATTGAGTATAGTGACTGATCACTATCGGCGCGGCACAAATATTTTGGTTTGTAATCCCGCGCGGATGCCAAAGCTAGCGTATGGCCAAGCAAGTTGTGAGCTGCACTATCGCGAAGCGCAGTGCCTGGCGATTCCCGTCCAAATCTTAAACTTATCTGGTATTGCCCAAGACATTGATACCAGTGGTGACTTACTGCGGTTACTTGCCATGCCCCAGAACAGCACTGCCCAGCATACACGCAAATTTTTGCAGGAAAGCGGCATAGCCCAGCGTTTAAATTTGATGAGTGGCGAAGTAAATATTAATGCCAATTCGACTGCAGTGGTGATGAATACCCAGTCGGCCATGTCTGATTGGAGTGTACTATGACGGACAATATGCAGACGATATTGGCTAGATTTCAACAGCTGGATTCGCGAGGGGCTGTGTTAGCTGGGGAGTGGAGCCCCATTGCTGATACAGGCTTATGTGTGGCAGATGCTTTAAATTTAGCAGTGCAGGACGAAACGCCGGCTTTGATGCGGGTGGCTGCTCAGCTCCGTGATCGCGGTTTTTCTAACTGCGTAAGTTACTCGCGAAAAGTGTTTGTTCCACTGACTCATTTATGTCGGGATGTCTGTCATTACTGCACTTTTGCTAAAACCCCCAAAAAAATCGAACAGGCTTTTTTACCCCCTGAACAAGTGCTGGCGCAGGTCAAAGTAGCCGAGAGTATGGGCTGTAAGGAAGCCTTGTTTACCTTAGGAGAAAAGCCCGAGCTGCGTTATCGCGCGGCGCGTGAAGCGCTACTGGCTATGGGTTTTGCTACGACCTTGGAGTATCTCGCTCATGTTGCTGCCAGAGTCTTAGCGGAAACCAATGTGCTTCCGCATATTAACGCCGGTTGCATGAGCGATGCGGAATTCGCCATGTTGCGCCCAGTGTCGGCATCAATGGGGATAATGCTGGAGTCGGCATCGAGTCGTTTATGCGCTAAGGGTATGCCTCACTACGGCTCACCTGACAAAGACCCTGAGCTGCGTTTGGCAACGATTGAGCGGGCGGGGCGCGCAGCCGTGCCCTTTACCACGGGAATTTTAATTGGTATCGGTGAAACGCGTCTTGAACGCGTAGAGTCACTGCTGGCATTGCGTGCGCTGCATCGGCGCTATGGCCATTTACAAGAAGTGATTATTCAAAATTTTCGCGCCAAGCCAGAAACTAAAATGGCAAAGGCGCCAGAGCCAGATTTGAATGAGCTACTGTGGACAATCGCGGTGGCGCGGCTGATTTTTGGCGCTCAGATGAGTATTCAAGCGCCGCCTAACCTCAGCCCCGGCGTTTTGCCGCAGTTGATCGCGGCGGGCTTGAACGACTGGGGCGGGGTGTCGCCTTTAACACCAGACTTTGTAAACCCCGAGGCGCCGTGGCCGCATCTTGAAACTTTGGCGACAGAAACCGCGGCCGCAGGCAAGCACCTGCATGAGCGCCTAACTATTTATCCGCGCTATGTGCGGGATTACTCCCGCTGGTTAGATATCGCGCTGCACAGCAAAGTATTGCAGTACTGCGATGGTCAAGGCCTGCCTAAGGAAGATGGCTGGGTGGCGGGGCAGGATTTTGAAGCGCCTACGGCGGAGATCGACCTTATAAACGGTAAGGCGAATAATCGCGATTTTGCTGCGCCAGTATCGGCGGATATCCAAGCCATTATCGCTGCGGCGATGCGAGCACAGGCCCTGAGTGAAAGTGATATTGCTCGTTTGTTCGCTGCGCGAGGCGCAGATTTTACGGCGGTTTGCCAAGCAGCTAATCGCCTTCGCGAGCAGCGCTGTGGCGACCGCGTGAGCTATGTTGTTACCCGCAATATTAATTACACCAATGTGTGCTATTTCAAATGCCAGTTTTGCGCGTTTTCTAAGGGTAAACTCAGCGAAAATCTGCGTGGTCGGCCCTATGATTTATCCGGCGACGAAATCGCTCGTCGCGCCAAGGAGGCGTGGCAGCGGGGTGCGACAGAAGTGTGTATGCAGGGCGGTATTCACCCTGAATACACCGGCCAAACCTACCTCGATATTCTTGCTACCTTGCGCGCAGAAACACCAAACATGCATATCCATGCCTTTTCTCCTTTGGAGGTTTGGCAGGGCGCTCAAACCCTTGGTCTCAATCTGGAAACCTATTTACGCCAGCTAAAGGACGCAGGTTTACACTCCCTGCCTGGCACCGCAGCCGAAATCCTCGACGACGACGTAAGAGCAGTTTTGTGCCCCGACAAAATCAATACCGCGCAGTGGCTAGAGGTGATGGCAAGCGCTCATAAAGTTGGGCTGCGCTCGACGGCGACCATTATGTACGGTCATGTTGACGGCTATTTATCGTGGGCACGCCATCTTTTACGCGTGCGGAATTTACAAGAACAAACTGGAGGTTTTACTGAGTTTGTGCCATTGCCCTTTGTACCCGCAGAGGCGCCGATCTACCTAAAGGGCAAAGCGCGGCGGGGCCCAAGCTTTCGCGAAGCTATTTTAATGCATGCGGTGGCTAGGCTCGTGTTCAACGGCCTCATCGACAATATTCAAGCCTCGTGGGTGAAAATGGGTGAACAGGGGGTTGCCGCCTTATTGAATGCTGGCGTGAACGATTTGGGTGGCACTTTGATGAATGAAACCATTACCCGCGCTGCAGGGGCCGTGCATGGTCAAGAAACGGCGCCGGAATTGATGGAGGCTAGAATATATCGCGCTGGCCGTCAGCCATTTCAACGCAATACCTTGTATGGCCCTGCTGATCCGGAGCAGTGTTTGCGATCCCGCAACGCGCTGCCACTTGTCGAGCTAATAAATACGCCAGCTGATAAGTATGGGCGTAGTAAACACCGCAATGGCGATGATGTGATTGCGATAAACTAAATAAGAAATAGTAAAGGCTAGCGGATACTGCTGGTATGCATGGTTTTCTTACTATAATAATTAAGTAGTAAGTCATTAATGGGATTATTGATCAGAGCCTGCTTTTGTAAAAGGCAAAAATAAACCCCAGTCAATTTGGCTGGGGTTTATCGCTAAAAGCCTGTGCTAGCCAAATTTAGCTTGGCATGAAGAAAAAGCAGACCTTGTTACCGTCTTTATCAAAAAAGTAAGCACCGTAAAATACGCCTTCTATACGCCAGCCGGGCTCGCCGTCGCTGGTCGCGCCCATTGAAATTGCTTTAGCATAGAGTTTGTCTACTGCTTCAGTTGAGCCAGGTGCGAGCGCAACCATATTGCCGTTACCCGCAGAGGGGGCTTCTTCGTTGTAGGGTACGCAAACACTTAGCATTGGCTCGCCAGGGCGACCAATCATCGCGATGCGATCCATATCAAAAATTAGTTGCACGTGCATATCTGCCAATAGTTCAAGATAAAAGGCTTTGGCGGCGGCTAAATCCTTAACGCCTAAGGTTACATATCCGATCATTTTTAGAATCCTTTATTGGTTTAGGTGTTGATGTCTTTATGTTGAATAAGGACATTGTATTTAATTTGGAGTCACGCAAGCCTTAGCTGTTTGCTAATGCGGCCTTCAATAGTACGTTCTATCATCGCGCTAATGATAGAATTTTTACCTTCTGCCTGCCTAGGTATTTACTCGCGGTTGAGTATATTTTGCACAGCCACCATGTCGCGCGCCCTAGTAATTGCCCGCAGCGGTTTGTTATTGCCAGCCGCAGAGCCAACGATTGGCGTCCTTCAGCTCTCGCCACTGCAGTGTGAAGCTCCGTTTGCTCATCACTGCTTCGAGCTCGCAGTGGTAGAGGGTCTGATATTCATCGAATTTGGCTTCAGTGACAATAAAATGCTTTTCTTTATTCTCTGGGCTAACGGCGGTCCATTTACTATTGAGGAGTTTTTTGGGATTAACGACGTTCATTGTGATGGCCTAAGCGGATTTGATATTTATATTACGCAGTAATTGGTCATTTAGATGCGCTGCTGCGCCTTGGAAAAGCCGCGTAATGCCCTGATAATGGCGATTCTTTGATTCGTAATAATGCACTTCTAACCGGAATCTCATGTCCTTAATCTCTCCTTTAGTGCCGATTATTGTGCCGGTAATACTCTGCGCGGCTATTGGCGTGTTTTGGGTGCGCTTTAAACAGCCCTTCGACCATGAGTTTGTACGGCGTATTGTGCTTTGGATTAGCGCGCCGGCATTGATCGTAGGAACCTTGGGTAAAACGGTGATATCTGCGGAGCTCCTGCAGCACGTTTTGCTCGCCAGTATGTGTATGCTGGCCTTTACAGCAGTGTTTGCCGCTGTGGCTTGTGTCTTATTGCGTTTGAGCTTGCGCGATTTTTTGATACCGCTGGTATTTGGCAATTTTGGCAATATGGGCTTGCCTCTCTGTTTGTTTGCTTTTGGTCAGGAAGGGTTGGCGATTGGGCTGGGGGTATTCCTTGTTACCACCATCTCACACTTTTCCTTTGGGGTTGCGGTACTCAGCGGTAAAGCCATGATTAGGGGCGTGCTCAGCTCGCCGGTAATTTATGCTGGGGTGTTTGCCTGTCTATTGATTTTTAATCATTGGCATTTGCCTTTAGCGCTGCAAAACACCTTGGAGTTGCTGGGCGGGATTTCGATTCCACTTATGCTAATTACCCTTGGGGTTTCCTTAAGCAGTCTGCGCCTGCAGGGCGTGGGTAAATCGCTAGGGCTGGGTTGCCTGCGCCTATTGGTCGGTTTGGGGGGCGGCGTGGCGACGGTATATGTTCTAGACTTGGAGGGCATGGTCCGCAATGTGGTATTGCTGCAATCGGCAACGCCTGCGGCGGTGTTTAATTATTTGCTTGCTATGCAGTACCGGCGGGAGCCGGATACCGTGGCGGGGATGGTTGTTAGCTCTACCCTGATCAGCTTTATTAGCATCCCCGTTCTACTCTATTTTCTTGGTGTGCGCTAAAGGAGGGTTTAGCGGACGATGATCTTCTTTTTGGCGCGGGCAATTTCGCCTTCGAGGCGTTCGTAGATTGCTTTAACGTCAACATCGGCGCCAACCGCGGCGCGGCTAGAGATTTGCGTGACGGGGAATATGGCCTCGTCTTTCATCGGCACGTCTAACGCTCGGCTGCGGCCGACGCGGTCAATATAGATGACCCACTTTAAATTGTGCTCCTTGCGTAGATGGTCGCCAATAACAATGCCCATGGCCTGCAATAGTGCAGTTTGATCACCTTTAACCAGCTTGCGATCGAGCAGAGTTTGCATCAGTCTCAGGTCGCTGTCGCGGCCTTCGCCGAAGCTGCGGCCCAATTCAATTCGGGCAAGGTCGTTGAGCTCCTTGCGGCTATTGTCCATGTAACGTTCGTCCATGGGCGTGATCGGGTCGGTGCGCCAAGGGTCGGCAATACTCATTGGCGCCAAAATAAACAGAAATACTATCACTAGGAAACGCATTGACTTTTCTCCTGTCTCACATGGGCAAAACGCGGTGCATTATAGGTCTTAACGCCACCAAGACATACGTTATAGACCATGTTTGCATGGATTCGTTCGAGATTCCGCTAGCTTACAGTGATTTGTCCCTTGAGCTGTGTGGCACAGGCCAGTACCATTGGCGGCTTGCACCATTTTTGGAGATACAGGCATGATTTCGGGTAGCATTGTCGCCCTAGTAACACCGATGCACAGCGATGGCAGTATAGACTGGCAGGCTTTGTCGCGCTTGATAGACTGGCATGTTGAACAGGGTACTGACGGTATTGTGGCGGTGGGTACCACTGGCGAGTCAGCAACTCTGGGCATGGACGAGCACAAGATGGTGATTAAAGCCTGTGTCGACCAAGTGGCTGGCCGTATCAAGGTTGTCGCCGGTACGGGTGCAAACTCTACGTCTGAGGCTATCGAACTCACCGAAGTTGCCCGTGAAGTGGGCGCCGATGCCTGTTTATTGGTGACGCCGTACTATAACAAGCCTACCCAAGAGGGCTTGTATCAACATTATATGGCGATTGCCAATGCTGTGGCGATTCCTCAAATTTTGTATAATGTACCGGGCCGTACCGCCTGTGACATGCTTAATTCGACCACTATCCGCTTAGCAGAACACCCCAATATTATTGCTATCAAAGATGCCACAGGCGATTTAGCGCGGGGCAAAGAGCTGATTGACGCCGTTGGCGATAAATTAGATGTATTGTCTGGCGATGACGCAACCGCAGCAGAATTGATGCTGCTGGGTGGCAAGGGTAATATTTCGGTTACTGCCAATATCGCGCCTGCAGCGGTCAAAGCTGTGTGTGTGGCGGCTATGGCGGGCGATAAAGCGGCCACCGACTTGGCTGACGCGCCACTGCGAATTTTGCACGAGCGCTTGTTTGTAGAGTCAAACCCTATTCCAGTGAAATGGGCATTGCTTGCTATGGGCATGATGGAAGATGGTATTCGTTTGCCTCTGACCGTGCTCAGCGATGCCGCCAAACCACAAGTGACCGAAGCCCTTCAAAAAGCGGGATTAATCGACTAGATGAGCAATCATATGCACAGCACTGTGTTTAGAGTAATGACCGTAAGTTTGGGGCTGGCAGTTTTGTCTGGCTGCGCGTCTGATGGTGCATTTCGAGATCGTGGTAATGACTACCGCAAAGCCAAGTTAAGCGCGCCCTTAGAGTTGCCACCAGGTGTTAGCTCAACCTCGTTGGACGATAAATACGTCGTGCCTGGTCTGCAGACTCACACCGTATTGCCTGGCGAATTTGAATTGCAGCGCCCAGAGCCTTTGGCTAAAAATGTGGGTACTGCGGAAGTTAAAATTCAAACTCTGGAAGGCAAAAGCTGGATATTGCTCGACGGTGACCCAAATCAAGTTTGGCCGCGGATGCGGGTTTTCCTTGGTCGTGCGGGCCTAAAGGTTGCTCGTGCCGATGGCGCTACGTCTACGATTGAAACCGAGTGGCGCGACCCGAACGGCGATGGCAATACACGCGAGCGCTTCCGTTTCCGCCTGGAGCAAGGTGTGCAAAAAGGCACGAGCGAAATACACCTTCTCACCCAGATTAATGGTGGCGAGCAATGGCCAGTACAGTCTGACTCTTTAGAGCGTGAATCGCAGATGGTGCGCGTGGTTGCCCAGTATTTGGCCGACAGCGAGCAAGATGCCTCGGTGTCGATGCTGGCTCAACGCTCAGACGGTAAAGGCAAGATTTTCCTAGAAGGTTCACCAGAGGGCGATGGCCAATATTTAAGGCTGCAGCTACCTGAGGATCGCGCTTGGGCTGCATTAGGCCTGGCTTTGGTTAAAGCTGGCTTTGAAATTGAAGACGACCGCCGCGAAGTGAATAAATACTGGTTGAACTACAGCGACACCGAGGCCGATGAAATGGGCTGGTTCACTCGCTTATTTAGCGCCCGTCGCGCTAATTTGAGCCGCTATGTTGTTGAGCTGCGCCCAATAGCCAATGGCGAGTCGTTGATCTACCTGAACTACCAGAAGGGTCGTCGTCTTCGCGACATTGAACGCGAAAATCTGTTGAAGCGCATCATGGGGTATATGTATTAGTGCGTTTCGCATCTCTGGGTAGTGGCAGTAAAGGTAACGCTACCCTGCTCGAAACCGAGCAAAGCTGCATTCTGATCGACTGCGGTTTTAGCATTAAAGAAACCGAGCGGCGCATGGCCAGGCTTGGTCGAGCACCGAGTGATTTGACCGCTATTCTGGTGACTCATGAGCACAGCGACCACATCAAAGGCGTGCTGCCGCTGGCGCGTAAATACAAAATGCCGGTGTATTGCAGTTATGGTACGGGAGAGCACGGCCAACTGCGGCTCTCTCATCACTGGCGGCATTTAGAACTGGGTACAGCAATTGATATCGGCGGTATCTCCGTAATGCCGGTGGCTGTTCCCCACGACGCTCGCGAACCTTGTCAGTTTGTGTTCAGTTACCGAAAAAAAACATTTGGGCTGCTCACGGATTTAGGTAGTATTACGCCCTTCGTCAGAGAGCACTATCGGAACTGTGATGCACTGCTACTTGAGTGTAATCACGATGTGACCATGCTTGCCAATGGCCCCTATCCCTATTCGCTCAAACAGCGGGTGGGCGGTGATTGGGGACATTTGAATAATCAGCAGGCCGCGAGTTTGCTGGAAGATGCCGAAGTTGCTCGGCTTCAACATGTGGTCATTGCCCACCTGAGTGAAAAGAACAACACGCCCGCGCTGGCGAGAATGGCGATAGAACCGATGTTGGTAAACAGTGACGCGCTGCTGTCTGCCGACCAAGAGGCTGGTTTCGACTGGCTAGATATAGCGTGATCTTTTTGTGCTAATGAGGCAAACCATGGAAAAACGCGAAGAGTTGTATTCCGGTAAGGCAAAGTCTGTTTTCAAGACTGACGACCCAGACCGTTATATCCTCAATTTCAGAAATGACACCTCGGCCTTCGACGGCCTGCGGGTAGAGCAGCTGGATCGCAAAGGCATGGTGAACAATAAGTTCAATGCCTTCATTATGAACGCCTTGCAGGCGGCTGGTATCCCAACCCATTTTGAAAAGCTGTTGTCTGACAACGACGCGCTGGTTAAAAAATTGGATATGCTGCCCATAGAATGCGTGGTGCGCAATATTGCAGCGGGTTCTATTGTAAAGCGTTTAGGCGTTGAAGAGGGTTTGGAGCTCAATCCGCCGACCTTCGAAATGTTTTTGAAGAACGACGCCCTGCATGACCCGATGATCAACGAATTCCATATTCGCTCCTTTGGCTGGGCAAACGATGCTCAGCTTGATCGCATGAAGGAATTAACCTTTAAGGTTAACGACGTGCTGCAAAAGATGTTTGCGGACGCTGGCATGCTACTAGTTGACTACAAGCTGGAGTTTGGCGTGTTTAGCGATGGCGAAATCCATCTTGGCGACGAATTCTCGCCAGACGGCTGCCGCCTATGGGACAAAGACACTCGCGAAAAGCTCGATAAAGACCGCTTCCGCCAAGGCCTTGGCAATGTGGTTGAGTCTTATGAGTTAGTTGGCCGGCGTTTAGGTATCGACTTCGACGCTTAAACAGCTGCCCCCTCCGGCACTTATTGCCGGAGGCCATCATACTGCGTTAGCATAGTCGCTCGCTTGTTAACGCAGTACTGCACAAACCCACATGAATCTAAGCCTACAGCATAAGCGCCTATCCCTGGCGGCACTGTTATTACTGTGCCTCAGCTGGTCGCTATGGCTGCAGGGTAATCATATTCATGTTGCCGAACACACTCCGATTAGTGAGTGTGTGGTATGCCATTACAGTAGTGCGGCGGCCACAAGCGATCCCTTTAGTACTTATACTCCTGCATTCGTACCTAGTTGTCATGAACTGGCTTTACCTGCGGTCGTACGCGCTAGTGCTGTGTTACACCCGCCCGCTCGGGCCCCTCCTGTTGTTTTTGTCTAAACCGTATTTCGCGAAACATCGGCTTGTTTAAGTAAATCGACGGCGCGCGCAATTTAACGCGGAGCGCCAGTGGATTTCTAGCGACTTCAAGCTTGATGCTTTCTGTAGAGCTTTTTTAGCGCTGTATTGCAGAGCAAGGCGGGTTTGTCTTGTGTGGGCAGTGCTATATGACATTAGATACTCAGGAACACATAATGAACTGGAAAATGATAATTTCTCTGGCGGGTGCCTGTGCCCAGCCTCTATGGGTGGTGGCAGCTGAAAATTCCCATCTAGAACACGTCTTAGTCACCACCTCTATCCACAAAAATGAAGCGCAAACCGCGCTGCCCTTGACTGTGCTGAGTGGTGAAGAGTTGCGCCGTCAAGCGGCGGCGACAATTGGCGAAACCCTAAATCACTCGCCAGGCTTAAGCAGCGCGAGCTTTGGCCCAGCGGTTGGCCAACCCGTAGTGCGCGGGCAACAGGGGCCGCGGGTTCAGGTTTTGCAGAATAGTCTGTCGAGCTTGGACGTAGCGTCAAATAGTGCCGACCACGCCGTTTCGGTAGAGCCAATCTTGGCCGACAGCATCGAAATTCTGCGCGGACCTGCAACCTTGCTGTATGGCGGCGGTGCTATTGGGGGCGTAATCAATGTCATCGACAGCCGCGTGCCAAATAAGGCGGTTGATGGTTTTGGCGGGGCTGGCGAGATACGCCATAGCGGTGTTGATGATGGTCGCAGTGGCGTGTTTCGGGTGGACGTTGGTAATGGTAATTGGGCCGTGCATATCGACAGTTTGTATCGCGACTGGGGTAAGCCGGAAATTCCAGGATTAGCGGTAAGCCCCCGTAATATTGACGACACCGATGAAAGCAGCGATGGCTATATTGCGAATGCTGATGGCCGTACTCGTCGTAGCACCGTGGGCAGTGCATACCACTTTGATAGCGGATATGTTGGGTTAAGTTACAGTGAGTTAGATAACGTCTACGGCATTCCCGCCGCAGTCCATCATCACCATAATGAAGACGAAATTGAGGAAGAGGTGCATGAGGATGAGGGTGCTGAAGAGGGGGTTAGTCTGGCTGTGAGTCAACAGCGCTGGGATCTCGCTGGAGACCAACATTTCGATGGTTTCATAGAGTTATTGCGTTGGCGTTTGGCCTATAGCGATTATCAACATCAGGAAATTGAAGCTAGTGGTGAAATAGGTACGACCTTCAACAAGGAAGCGTGGACAGGGCGTCTCGAACTAGCTCACCGTCCTTCTAGCCAGTTGGGTGGCGATTGGCATGGTGTGGTCGGTCTGCAGTGGTTAGAAGCAGATTTTTCAGCCCTTGGTGAGGAGTCCTTCGTGCCGGCGAATACCAATCGCCAACTCGGAATATTTTGGCTTGAAGACTATCACGCGAAGCGCTGGTCTATAGAGGCGGGGGTGCGAGTAGACCTAGACCATCTTTCGGCGGCTGGCGCTAGTATCGCTGACTACGACACCGATAGCACGAGCGCATCATTAGCCGCACTGTATGATTTTAATGACAGCTGGACGGCATCTTTGTCGTTTTCAAGCTCGCGGCGCGCGCCAACCGCAGAGGAGCGTTTTTCTAATATTGCTAATACCGCTGGCAGTTATGTAGTACACGGCGCGACCGGCGCAATTGAGATTGGCGATGCACAGCTGCGCAGCGAAGAGGCACAGAATGTCGATTTGAGTCTGCGCGCCGAATACGAGACGGTAGATGGCAAGCTCACCGTTTTTTCAAACCATTTCCAAGATTTCATTTATTTGGATAATACCGGCACAGAATTCGATGGTGTCGACATTTTGGCCTACCGCCAGAAAGATGCGATATTTCAGGGCTTAGAATATGAGCTTGAGTGGCAGGTGTATCGCAGTGCTAGTGCGGTGTATTCCCTTGGTTTGTTTGGCGATCGCATCAGCGGTGAACTGGACAATGGCGATAATGCGCCGCGTTTACCCCCAGCGCGTGACGGCCTACGTTTAAATTGGCAGGCGCAAAACTGGCAGGCCGATTTGAGTGTGGTTTACGCTCGCGCGCAAACCAAGGTTGGTGCCAACGATCTTTCAACCGCGAGCTACCAGCGTATTGATGCGACGGTTTCCCGCGTGTTTGAATTAGCCGATGTACAATACACTGTAATGCTGAAAGCACGTAATTTGGGCGATAAAGAAATTCGCAGTTCCAGTTCTTTTATTCGTGATTACGCGCCTGAAGCAGGTCGCGGTATTGAGCTCGCTCTGCAAATGCAGTTTGGTGAAAATTAATAAATTTATTGTGACTTGGCGATAGTAGCTGTACTTATTCTCGCTAGCCAAATTGGTATTAATGCGGATTGCCAAGGATTTTTTGTCGTTTAAGGAACATCTGGCATGATCTGTTGGTCAGAACATCCGAATGCAAATATTTCGGTGCGGTAATTAAAATTTCCGCGTGTTGTATTCCAAACTTACTTTGTAGGGATCTGATGTTTGTAGGGAATGTCAGGCTGAATGCTTCGCTACTCAAGTGATTTATTCGGTATGAGTAAGTTTTTTTCAGTACAGAAATCCCTAACAACTGAATCTACTCATGGAGAGTGCTAAGCATGAAAAAATTAATTTCAAATTTAAAGTCTACTCAAAGCAGCAAATTTCTAGTTGCGTTTTTTGTTATCGCTAGCGCAATGTTTGCCGTCACAGCTTGTGAGAAAGGGCCAGCAGAGAAGGCGGGCGAAAGTATTGATCAGGGAGTGGAAAACACTAAAGACGCTTACAACGAAGGCGTTGAGGAAGTGCAAGACGAAATGGACGATCACAGCTAACTATCGGTTGTCTAGTTTCCCGTTTCGACGCAGTTTATTGCGCCGTCGATCTCGGGCTGTGTTAGGGCATAATTGCTCAAAGCACAGCCCGATTTTTTTGTCTGTGATATTCTGTGTCCCATAAGTAGAGTTTACTGGGGGAGAGAATGTCTAAGCTTATTAGCCTAGTCTTTATAGTTTTGTTAGTGGCTTGTACCAAGCTACCTAGTGGCGTGGAAGCAGTACAAAGCTTTGATAAAACCAAATATCTTGGTAAATGGTATGAAATAGCCCGTTTAGATCAGCGATTTGAGGCCGGTCTGAGTCAGGTTAGTGCTGAGTATAGCCTGCGAGATGATGGTGGTATTCAGGTGGTTAATCGCGGTTATTCCGCGGCCGACGGCGAATGGCGTGAGGCTGAGGGGCGCGCTTATTTTGTTGGCGAGGAGTCGACAGCTCATTTAAAAGTATCGTTTTTTGGGCCATTTTATTCATCCTATGTCGTGTTCGACCTTGGCTTAGTTTCTGCTGATGGCGATGCAGAGCCGGATCAATATCAGTACGCCTTTGTTAGTGGCTATAACAAAGATTACCTTTGGCTACTGGCAAGAACCCCTGTGGTTAGCGACGAATTGATTAGTCGCTTTGTAAATAAGGCGCGCTCGCTGGGCTTTGATACCGGCAGCTTGCTTTATGTGAAGCACCCCAAGCCGCTCACGGCAAAATGAATTGACCATATTTATGCCGTTCAATAGTGCCATCCAATGCTGTTATTTTAATTGGTTTACCTTTGTCGTCGTATAAGTCGCGCCTCGATCGTTTTATCAGTCGCCAGACTGGTATAAAACGCGGTGATGTAAGAGCGCTTCTTGCCCAAGGTCGAGTTCGTGTAAACGGACAAGTGGCTGCTGATATCGCGCAATTAATCACTCAGTTTTCCCAAGTATGGCTTGACGATTGCGCGCTGCAGGCGCAAACGCCGGTGTACCTGATGCTGAATAAGCCCTCTGGGGTTGTGAGTGCGACTAAAGATAAAGAGCATACAACGGTTATAGATTTGCTCGCGCGCAACGATCGCGGGCAACTGCATATTCCCGGTCGCTTAGACTTTAATTCGACAGGGCTATTATTGCTGACCAATGATGGCCATTGGTCGCGGCAACTGAGCTTGCCAGAGCGCAATATTGAAAAAGTGTATACCGTCACTGTCGCCAAGCCATTAACCGACGATTACGTGGCGGCCTTTGCAGAGGGTATGTATTTTGAGTACGAGAACGTCACCACGCTTCCCGCGCAGCTGCGAATTGTGTCTGATTACGTGGCGGAGGTGAGTTTGCGCGAGGGCCGCTACCATCAGGTCAAACGCATGTTCGGCCGTTTCCAAAATGAGGTTTTAGCCCTGCATCGCCATCGCATCGGCAGTCTTGAATTAGATTTAAGTTTGGCGCCGGGCGAAAGCCGCGATTTAGCACTCAGTGAGCTTGCGGCTTTAGCCGCGAGCGAACTTGGTTTTTAGCGTCTCCCCTCAAGCATGCGGCAAACTGCTTTATACTGCGCTTCTAGAAACAACTGTAATCACTTGGAACCTATGCCACGCATGGCTGACTTGCCTATTGAAGCCCTTGTTCCCGATATTCGCCGCGTCTTAGCGCGCGCGGATGAATTAGTGCTGGAGGCGCCGCCTGGCGCCGGTAAAACCACGCGGGTGCCATTAGCTTTGCTGACAGAGCCTTGGTTGGCGGATCAGCGAATTCTGCTGTTGGAACCCCGGCGTATTGCGGCGCGCTCGGCGGCAGAGCGCATGGCCGATGTTTTAGGCGAGCGGGTGGGTCAAACCGTGGGCTATCGTATGCGCATGGACAGCGCGATAAGTGAGCAAACCCGAATCGAAGTGGTTACCGAGGGCGTGCTAACCCGCATGCTGCAAGACGATCCCTCGTTGGCAGGTATTGGCCTGCTAATTTTTGATGAATTTCACGAGCGCAGCCTCGATGCCGATTTAGGCCTCGCGCTCACGCTAGAGGGGCGCAGCCTGTTTGGCGATTTGCGCGACAGCCCGCTTAAGATTTTGTTGATGTCGGCGACCTTGGATGGTGACCGTATTGCCGATCTTTTCAACACGGAAGCAGAGTCTGCCGCGACAGTGTTGCGCAGCGAAGGCCGCCAGTACCCAGTCAGTTTGCGCTACGCTGAGCCGTATCGGTTTGACCAAAACACAGTGGATCGGGTGTGTCGAATAGTTTTGGATGCACTGCGTGATGAGCAGGGTAGTATCCTCGTATTTTTGCCTGGTCAGGGTGAGATCCGGCGCTGCGTGACGAACTTGGCAAATAGCGTTGGCGACGATGTTATTGTCGCCCCGCTGTATGGCGATTTAAGCTTGGCAGACCAGCGCTTGGCCATTGCGCCGTCGCCGGCGGGCCATCGAAAAGTGGTATTGGCCACCAGTATTGCTGAAAGCAGTTTGACTATTGATGGTATTCGCGTGGTGGTCGACAGTGGCTTGGCGCGGGTGCCAGCGTTTGATCCTCGCACCGGTATGACGCGGCTGAATACCAAACGCCTGTCCAAGGCCTCGTCTCAGCAGCGCGCTGGTCGAGCGGGGCGTTTAAGTGAAGGCGTGTGTTACCGGCTGTGGAGCGAGTCGCAGCAGCATGAGTTGGCGGCCTATAATGAGCCCGAAATTTTGCAAGCTGATTTAAGTGCGCTGGCTTTGCAATTGCTGCGCTGGGGCATCGCCGACCCCACGCAATTAACATGGTTAGATTTGCCGCCTGCCGCCGCCTACCAGCAAGCTTTGGACTTACTGGTCGACTTGGGCGCGCTAGCACAGCGGGATGACCGTCTGCAAATTACCCCACACGGCGAGGCTATGGCTGGGCTGCCAGTGCATCCGCGGTTAGCGCATATGTTACTAAAGGGTCGTGAACTCGGATCGGCGCCCCTGGCCTGCGCTATTGCCGCCTTGCTGGGCGAGCGAGATTTTGGTCCCCGTGACAATGCCGATATGCAATCTCGCTTGGCAGTATTGCAAGGTGAGCAGCGCGCCGAACGTCAGCAGCAAGGTATTGTCGCGCGCTTAAAAAAGCAACAGCAACAATACGCCCGAATATTGGAGCGTAGCGGCGGGGCGAAAGGTGCCCCAGTGGATATTGATCCGGCGGTGCTGCTGGCCTACGCCTACCCCGATCGTATTGCTAAACAACGTCGCGAGCGCGGCCGCGACTATGTGCTAAGTAATGGCCGCGCCGCCAGCTTGAGTGAGGCGGATGCACTAAATGCTGCGCCATGGTTGGTGGTTGCCAGCTTGGGCGGCACGGCGGGCGGGCGCAGTGATTATATTCAGCTCGCGGCAGCGCTAAATCCAGCGCATTTTAGTGGATTATTGGCGAGCCGCGTACACGCGATTGAGCGCGCCGACTGGAATGATGCCAAGGGTCGCTTTATTGCTGAGCGCAGTCATTTAGTTGGCAGCCTAGTTTGGCAGCGAGAAATTCTGAGCACAATTTCACTTGAGCAAAAGACCGAGGCGCTACTTGCCTTTGTGCAGCGTCGAGGTCTAGTGGTGTTTGAGTGGCCCGATCACGTTCAGCAATGGCGGGCGCGAGTGATGTTGGCCGCGCAATTGAATTGTCCGCCCGGTGGCTGGCCTGATTTAAGTGATGATGCTTTGTTGAGCACGGTCGCTGCGTGGTTGGCGCCGTATTTATCTGGCGTTAATTCATTAAATGATTTTAAGCGCTTGGATATGGGTGAGATTTTGGCGGCGACGCTTGATTGGCCCCAGCGCCAGGCGCTGGATAGCTTGTTTCCTGAGCGCTTTACGGTGCCGTCAGGTTCTAATATTCGAATTGATTACAGCCAGAGCCCGCCGGTGCTGGCGGTAAAACTGCAAGAGATGTTTGGCTGCACAGTGAACCCTGCGGTTGGTAATGGCCGCCAGTCTTTGCTGTTGCATCTGCTGTCGCCAGCGCGGCGGCCTCTGCAAGTTACCCAAGATTTAGCGGGGTTTTGGCAGGGTAGTTATCACGATGTTAAGAAGGAAATGAAGGGGCGCTATCCTAAACCACCACATAACCTTGCTGTTGACTCTCTTTCGCATAACATGCCATAGTTGACACTTACTAAATGAAGTGGTGGTGCAGGTGAGCTATGAAAACGCGCGACATAGAGGCCGCCTCCTAAATATCGATGTGGCTGCTGATCTATTTGGCAGTTATTCAACGGAAAAAAAAATGGGCGCGGTTAAGCAGGTTTTAGCCGGCTCTGATACGCCCATATATCTCACTCCCGAGTTTATCGGCTGTGACGATAATAGAAATGTTTACAACATGCCTTTTCTGCTCAACGACGATGGGACTCCGTGGTGGGAAGCAAATGCATATCTGTGTTATCTCGTTGAAAATAAGCACGTTATGTCTAGGCCTACCGATGATGCGCGCCGTAAAGCTGCGAGACTTTTGGATTACAAGCTATTTACGGAGGATGAAGGTTTTGACTGGCTGGACTTTAGTGGAAGGCGTTTATCGTCAAGGCCTACCTATCGATATTTCTATTATTTGTGTGAAATAAGGGCTCTCAGTGCTGCTTCTGTAAATCAATATACTAGTGATGTTTACTCTTTCTACGAATACACTTCAAGAAGCTGGCACCCAGAAAGTATACAAATGGAGCGGGTTGATTCAGTAAAAACTATCAGAGTTTATTATCAGAGTTATAAGTACTCTAGCTCCCGAGAAGTTCTAAAGCGATCTCAGACAAAAAGAACACCTGGGACGTCGAAGATTCCAACTGGCTATGTGCGCGAAGACGGTGAGGTTCTGCGCCCGTTAAATGTAGAACAAATATCTGAGCTTAAAAAAATTGTTAATGGTAGCTCATGGGAGCCAATCGAGCGGTTAATAGTCCTGTTCTCTTTATTGACGGGTGCGAGGAAGCAAACAGTTCTGACTATTAGGCTTAGACATATAAGAATGCTGTCTGATATGGAACCACAATCTGATGGTAGCTATAAATTGCAGGTCGGGCCAGGAACGCTCATAAACACTAAAAATAGCAAGAAACATAATATCTATATTCCAAGCCAGCTTAGGACGGAATTAATTATCTACGGCCATTGTGAGCAGTCTCGAAAACGTAGAGAGAAATTCAAACTAAAATATAGAATGGAGTATCCCGGCCTGCCTGAGTTTGAAGAAGATGATCTATATTTGTTTATGTCTGATCAGGGTAACTGCTATTACATGGCAACTGACGACCCAAGGCATCCAATTGTCAAGTCAAGGCCATCAGGCCAGGTTGTTGATAATTTAAAACGTAAGATATTTAGAGGCGCGACAGATAATTTCCCTAGAGATTTTTACTACCACTGGCTGCGTGCTACCTATGCATTTCTGCTTTGGTTAGGCCTTCAGAAAAGCATTGATAGCGGAACATTAAGTGAGTCGGAAGCTTTAAGCTTCATACAGAATAGGCTCAGTCATAAGAGTAGAGAGACAACAGAAAACTACTTAAAGCTATTTAAAAATATCGATGTGCAATTCATGGCGCAAGAATTGTTTGAGGATATTCTATTTTCTGGAAGCATGATGGATAACGATCAGAGATGAATTTCTTTACTGATAGAAATGTTCAGGTGATCAAGGTGGAGGGTTTCGGGGAGGAGTACCTTCACCCTGAAAATCTACTTATTCAATTTGATAAGAATGTTAAAAGCCTACCCTTTGATATTGGAGCTTTGTGCTACAAACGTCGCGAAATAATTCGCCAGGGGTTTCGTGGAGGCGCTATCCTCTCCGGCAGGAAGGTAGACGTTAGTTCGCTTGATCGTAAACGACGTGAACTTGTTTTGAGGTTGTTGGATGTGTTATCTGTTAGTGGGCAGAGACAAACCTCTATGTACAAAATTATCACCGAAGTTAAATATTTTGTTGAGTGGGTTGATAACAATGGCCACGATAGATTCGCCGAGGACTGTCAGTCATTCGTAGCTGCATACTCGGCATACAGTAACTCACTGTACGATAGAATATTAGGGAAGAAGGATCTCTCACCAGCCACCGCTCGTAGGTTTCAGTCGACAAGCAGAATGCTGTTAAGGGTAATGTATCCAGAGGATCATGCGGGTCTTATTTCTCGGGTTCCCACGATTTCAGGCCAAAGAAAGCCCTCTGCTGCACCAGAGAATAAGGTTGTGGAGAGCTTCCTGAAGCCGCTTGTTCCGTTTGTAAGGAACCTGAGGGCGGCATTAATGAACAGTGATTTTCCCTTGACGGTCAACTGCGGCGCTTACGATGTTACGTTGCTGCCGTGCAATGCACGTCACACGATATCACCGTATGTTAGTGCTTCTGATATACATTCACTTTTTGATGCCGCTAATAATAGATTGTATAAACTCGATGAACTTGGCTTTTTAGGTCCTGTTTGGAAAATTGAACGTGATTATCTGAGGGCAATATCAAATATTGCCGCTCATAATATCGATAAAAAAGGTGCACTGTACCGAAGGAAGTTGGCTCAAAAAGTGATTCGTGGCTACGCGCTTTTAATTCAAGCTCTTACGGGTATAAATTCCAGTGATTTAGTATGTATGAAGACCAGTTCCAATCTTGATGTGTCAACGGACTCCGTTAAGAAAGATCTAGTTTCCGTGAAGTTTAGGGCAGCGGGAAAGCTTGTTTCTTATCCTATTGGTGGCCGGCAGGGATTAAAGCTTTTGCGTGAATATATGGACTTTCGAGAGTGGTATTTAAATGGGCGTAAATGTGAGTTTTTGTTCTTTCAGGATATAGACTCTAGAGGGGTTGTTACCTCCCCTGCAGTACTAAAGATTGATTTTCAGCGGAAATTATTTAGCCAGCTGTCGGGTAGCGTTTTAGATCCTGATATAAAGAGTGTGACGCCTACTCAGATGCGGAAACATAAAAGTATTGTTCTGAAAAAGATTGGATTACGGGCATCTGAATCGGCAACTGCTTTAAATCACGGCATTCAAACTAGTGAAGATTATTACGATACTCCAAGCACGGATGACATGAAAATTGAACTTGGGGAATATTGGAATGCAGTTAAGCTATCAGTCCGCACTATTCAAGTTCGTCTTCCTGGAGACACTGAATCAAGATCTACGATAGTAGGTCACTGCGATGAAATTGGTGAGCCAATGCCTGCAGAAGCATTCGTACCTATCGAACCGAATTGTGGCACGCAGTACGGATGCCTCTATTGCGTACATTATGCTTGTCATGCTGATGAAGAAGATATTAGAAAGCTATTCTGCTTAAAGTACGTTATGGATGCAGTCAGAAACGGTGCGGATGAAATTGAAAGGGCTGAGCAACTTTTCAAAGATATTTGTATTCGCGTGGAGGCTCTAGTTAAAAAAATTGCTGAGCTATACCCGGAGACAAGTGAAGTGATTGCCAGGGTGAGAAAGGAGGTCTTTGAGTTGGGCATACTAACACCATTTTGGGAATCTAGGCTTAGCCGTTATGAGGAAATGGGAGTGGTTTTATAATGAATGCGCGTGCGAATATGCTTTTCAATAATCGCGGCGTTAAAAACGGAATTGGAGGGCTTGCGCCGGATGACTATATTTCCACGCCAGGGCCAGATTTCGTGCTATGTCGAGACGCTACCAATAAAGCGACTGCAGTGTATGGGAGGAATATTTGGGACTTCAATCCATACCGTCTTTCCGCAAAAAAAATATGTAAGTTTCATTTTGATATCGACTGTCGAGATACTGATTTGAAGGAACAGTTGATTAGTGAACTAAAGTTGATCGTATTTCGCCTAATGTACGCCCCTCGATCTGGTAGGCTGGGAATGACTAGTGCGTCGACTATGTATCAAGTCTTCATTACTGTTCGTTCTATGGCAGAATTCTGCGCAAGAAAGTCAGAAAATCGCTTTTCTCAAGTCGTATCATTGTTTGACCTTTTGTCGAATGCTTCTTATTTAGCTGCATATCTTAATCATATTGGCGTAAGGAGTGGTCACATCGAAAGGACTGGCGAACTGTTGGCTAAGCTTAATGCTATAGGACGAGATCAACTCGGTTTTAATGTTTGTTCAAAAAGTCATTTTGATTTTGAGGTATTAGAATATAAGCAACATCCAGTAATTCCATCGAGTATCTATTTAGAGATTATGTTGCGTTTGGACGAGTTGGTTGATGCCGTATATCCTTTGCGCGACAATATCAAGGCCCTGATTCTTGAAATGGATAATCGTCGGTGCGGGCATGGTATTGGAGCGCAGAAGGAATTTTATTACAAGATCCCCGTAAATGAGAGAAAATGTAAAATAGAATTTTTTCCAACTATGGAAGAACTTCTTAATGAGTACGGGCTCTACGACCTGATGATGAATACGTTTATGTCAGTTGGGCCACATAGAAAGCAATTTGGGAAGTTTATACGACAGATTCTGTATGTCTTGAAGCACTCTCTGCACTTCTATACGGGAATGCGCGACCAAGAAGGAGCTAGGGTGCCTTACTCATGTGTGCAAAAACATGAAATTGATGCAGCGCTTTTCGACGACAAGGGAGACATAATTGATTCTTCTCGCATGATAAGTTTAGTTTCATCTACTACTAAATACAGCGGATATCAGAGAACTGATACGTGGCTCGCTCCAGATCGCGTTATAAAAACAATAGTTATAGCTCAAAGTATCTGTGAGGCCTTGTCTCAGCTATATGGTAAAAAATTAGACGAAGTTCCGTTGTTTCTCAGTCCACATATAATCCACCAAAAAGACGCAGAAATGAAAGCAGAATCAACACTAAATTCTGGGAAAAAAGGTTTTTTAGAATTAATTGCTCAAGGTAGATTTAAGATCAAAGCGGAAGATCTAGCTGAGCTTTCAAATACCGATCCAGATAGGGATTTTAGTGTTGAAGAGAAGTTTAATGTTGGTAATACTTGGCCATTATCATCACATCAATTTCGTCGGTCACTTGCTTTTTACGCTAGCAACAGTGAGTTTGTGACGAGTCCGACAATAACATCGCAGTTTAAGCAGCTATCTAAACTAATGGCCCAGTATTACTCCAGAGGAAATGAACGGTTCCTTTCTATATTTAGTAACACTCAAGATCATCGAAGGCAGGCAGAGAGTCATGTTGCGTATGATTATCAGATGGCTGTGCCTATAAATGCAGTAAAAATGCTTATTCAAGATGTATTAGACAATGACGGGGTGACGCTTGGAGGCACAGGGTCTTATCTTGAGAAACAGAAAAAGCGAATTGGTAGGGGTGAGATAACCATCTTTGAAGTGCGGGAGGAAACTGAAAAAATGGCTGCTGTCGGAGATATTAGCCATCGTATAACGTTGTTGGGCAGCTGCACTAAAGTTGGCCCCTGCGATGATCAGTTGATGGGTGATTTTACAGCTTGTCTATCCTGTGGTGATGCAGTGGTAAACAGCGACAAAGTTCATAATATGCTTTCTAGTACGATTGACGAACTCAAAGGCTATGCAGCCGATAGTGCCGAGTATCAACTTCTGAATTCAGAGATATCTAAACTTCGCGCGTTTAAAGAAAATAATTTAATCGCGGTAATGGAGATTGCGTAATGGCAAAGTTTCAAGGTTTGAAAAAATGTGAAGATGCGTTTGAAAGGCTTGTTAATGGTAGGCCCAATCGTCGAGAGCATGTGGGTGTCAGAAGTGCCGACATTACCCCATCCATGGTTAGTGTGGAAGCGGGGTTTGATAAAGGCTACCTTAAGCGTAGTAGGGTGCCGCACCGGCCACTTATTGCAAGGATTGACAGCTTGAGGGGTGGTGTAAAGCCTGGCGCGCAGCCCACCGTGGAGCGCATTAGTCGTGCCCTCAGTGCCGCCGAGAAAGCAAAGGCTAATGAGACTGCAATGAAAGAGATACTTGATAAGGTTCTCACTCAAAACCTGATGCTTGTGGAGAGGGTTCGGGAGCTAGAGGCCTCAATTCACGGCGCTCAAAGCAGAATAAGCTTGCGGTCCAACAACCCAACCGAGAACATTGAAAGATAATGAGCGACCGAGATAGGCGCACGGTCTATCGAAATCGAAGCACTATTTGACTCACTGGGTGAGTATCTAAGCTAAGCTGCTAAGCATTCTCAATCATTCCGTTGTTTCAATAGATCAAACACCAACTTAGAAAAACCAGCGGCTTTCGTTGCATCCGACAAAAGTTGCATCATTTGATTTTGGTGCGCGTCACTACTGCCTAAGATTGCGTCATCAATGGCCGTGCTAAAGTCGCCTAGCATGGCTTGTTCTGAGCTGTTATTTCTAATTTGCTGCATCACTCGATCGTTCTCGCTCACCTTGTCGCGAATGGTATAGGCGTAGTTCACCATATCTTTTTCTGTTAACTGGTCGGTAATGAACAGCTCGTTTAAGCGGTTTATCAGCTGTGATAAGAATTCTTCCTTTTTATCCTTGGGGCTAGCCGTACCCAACCCTTCTCCTGGCACTAATTTACTGTCAGGATCGTCTACTTGCAGCTTAATGTCTTGCTGCTTAATCTTAGACAGGCGGTAGTGGCTTAGCTCTACATTGCTTAGATCTATGTCGTCTTCATCTACCACTGTTTCGCGCAGCATGGGGCGAAGGTTACGAGCGTATAGGCTCAGCTTCTCAAGGTCTTTGTTGTCATAATCAACAATCTGCGACATGAACTCGTAAAAGCGTACGAAGGTGCCTAGATCTTTTTTGAATATCTCTAGCGCGTCCTTTTCCCTCTTGCAGTCCTTAAAGCTATTCTCAGCGTTGGCGATCAATACCGCATCACTGGTCTTCTTTGTGCGTTCAAACATCATCTTGGCTTGTTTGTAGGCTTCTACGGCCGATTTATACCGCTGCGACCATCGTTGTACTGCCGGTTTACAGATATTCGCTATGGCGGCATTACTCTTGTTCTTCACAAAGAACGCATCACAAAACTGCTCCACCTCAGACCAGCTGAATATTTTCGCCTCTCGTAGTTTGTCGAATAACTCGAAGATAAGGTTGGGATCAGATACGTCGTCTAGTTCAGCCGTTTGATAGTAAGGCTGAAAGGCCGCCAGTATCTCTTCGGAGTCGTTAAAAAAGTCCAGTACAAAGGTGCCAGTTTGGGCCTTGCTGGGGAAGATGCGATTTAGCCGTGACAAAGTTTGTACACACTCTACGCCACCGAGTTTTTTGTCTACGTACATGGCACACAGCTTGGGCTGATCGAACCCCGTTTGAAACTTGTTAGCCACAATCATCACCTGATAATCGTCGCTATCAAAAGCCTTACGCATGTCCCGACCCTTAAGGTTGGGGTTCATATTGATTTCGGTAAACTTGTCGCCAATTATGCCCGACGAATTCGGATCTTTGTCGGTAAACTCCACCTCACCGGAGAAGGCCACCATGGCAAAGATCTTCTGATAACTTTTTTCAGTGATGTACTTATCGAAGGCTAATTTATAGCGCACTGCCTCTTTACGGGAGCTGGTCACTACCATGGCCTTAGCCTGTCCACCTAACAAGCCCATCACATTGTTTTTAAAGTGCTCAACGATCACCTGTACTTTCTGGCTGATGTTGTAGTCGTGCAGACGTACCCATTGGTTAAGTTTTACCTTAGCCTTTTTACTCTCTACCTCTTCGTCGTTACTGGCTACTTTCATGGCCAGGTTATAGGCCACTTTGTAGTTGGTGTAGTTCTTTAGTACGTCAAGAATAAAGCCTTCTTCAATAGCCTGGCGCATGCTGTACACATGGTAGGCTTCGGGCTTATTGGTTTTAGAAGGCGCTTCTTCTGGCTTAGGCAGGCGACCAAATAATTCAAGGGTCTTGGTTTTAGGCGTGGCAGTAAAGGCTAAATAACTCAGGTTGGCTGAGGCGCGGCGAGATGCTACCGCAGCATCGAGTATATCCTCTGTGCCCAGCTCTTCTTCCGAGTCGCTGGAATCAACCATCAGCACTTCTTTTAACTGGCGTGCCGTGGAGCCGGTTTGCGAGCTATGGGCCTCGTCAGCAATAACTACATACTTACGTTCCTTAAGGCTGACGCTATCTTCAATAGCCTTTAGCACAAAGGGGAAAGTCTGAATCGTAACGATGATAATGGGTTGCGAGTTTTCTAGCGCGCTAGCAAGCTTTTCAGATTTTGAGCCATCGCCTTCTTTGTTGTTAATACGTCCAACAACGCCGTCAGTATGTTCAAACTGATAGATGGTGTCTTGTAGCTGGTCGTCCAGCACGGTTCTGTCGGTAACGATGATCACCGAGTCAAAGTTCTTGTTGCCGTTCTCGTCACGCAGGGCTGACAGCTGATGTGCCACCCAGGCAATGGAGTTGGACTTGCCCGAACCCGCGCTGTGCTGAATAAGGTATTTATGCCCCGGCCCTTCAATACGGGCGGCATTAACCAGTTTAGAGACCACGTCCCACTGATGGTAACGGGGGAAGATAAGGGTCTCTTTTTTATACTTACGCCCCTCCCAGTCTTCCTTTTCTTCAATCTGCAAATGCACAAAACGGGCAAGTATGTTCAGCAGGTTATCCGGCAGTAATACCTCATTCCACAAATAGTCGGTGGCGTATTGGTTTATATCGTCCGGTACATCATTACCGGCTCCACCCTCACTTGTGCCTTTATTAAAGGGTAAAAAGTAGGTGTCGTTCCCTTCCAGACGAGTGGCCATATACACTTCGTATTGGCTCACAGCAAAATGCACCAAAGCACCCCGTTTAAAGGTTAGCAGCGGCTCTGGCTTCTTGGTGTTAGGGTCAGTAGCAAAGCGCGTGGTTTTGTATTGCTTAATGGCGTTGTGCACCGCCTGCTTAAATTCCGACTTTAACTCCAAGGTAACCACGGGCAGGCCGTTCACAAATAACACCAGATCAATGCGCCAGGCTTTGGCCTTGGTGCCGGTTTCGGCTAAATGTTCTTCAGTGGCCCAGGGGGAGTAAACCAGCTCAGGTACTACCCGTAACCGGTTGGCTTTATAGGCGGCTAAGGTATCGGGGTTAAGTTCATGCTCTGGCTTAAACTGGCAAAGGCTAAAACGGGTGCCACGGTCACGCAATTCATGGCGCAAAGCCCCTAAAGTGCCAAAGGTACGCATTTGCTTGTTGGCGGCATTGGGGTCAGCTTTGTTTAGTTGGGTGGCGACTCGCTCTAAAAAGGTCTGCTCAGCGTTATGCGGGTACAGAGCGGTGAACTTCTGCCATTGCTCGTCCTGGGTCTCCTGTACAAAATCCAGCAGGTCTTCAGGATATAGGGCCAGTTCACGGTTGTAGTTTTCGGGTTTACCCAGCAGCCAGCCGTTGGCGACCAGCTGCGCAATTATATCGTTTTGAAAGGTGAACTCGTTGGCTTTACCACTCCCTGACAATACACTCATGCGGCAACTTCCTTGTTGTTATTTGTGGGGGCTGGAGATTGCCAGTTTCTAACGTCTATCTTGCCTGTGACGGCAGCGGAGATGAGGGCTGTGCGACGCTCACTAAGTAACTCTATACCATATTTAGCTTTCTCAATTAGCGAATCAACTATCCCTATTCTTTTTTTAAGTTGCGCAACAATTTCAATCTGCTCTTCAAGTTCAGGTGTCGCTATTTTCATCCTCTCAAATGCTTCACTTCTCAAACACTTTGTCCCGTGCGCAGACTCCTCGACTAAATCTAATATAAAGTCTCTTAACCCTTTAATAAAAAACAACAGAAACTCGCCGTCTATGCCTTTAATAGGAATTAGGGCTTTCATATCCTGGTTGATTGTTACTTCACTTTGCGTGAGAGCTACGGGCACAGAGTGAACTAATATCATTCCCCTCACTACTATCAAAACACTTCCAACGGGTATGAGTTTCGTTGATGATTCCTGAACGGCTTGTGATGTAATTTTGTCTTGGGCGTCATCAATATAATCAATCTTCATATCCTTGGGAGAAACCCAGGGTATACTTCCATTCCAGTAATCAGGTCTTTCTTTACTGGGCGTGCCGCCACCCATTTGCCGAATAATATAACGAATTTCACTGTCCGCCCAATGCTCGGGCACTTCCCCTAACCACTCAACTCCTGAGTCGCGCATGGGGGCGTTGGGGTTGAGTCCCTTGGTGACGGCATGACTGATAACGGCCTGGCGTTTTTCTTTGAGTAGTGTGATCAGCTGTTGTTGTTTGTCGATCAAGGTGTCGATTTTGGCGGTTTCATGGTCGAGATAATTTAAGATGGCAACTTGCTCACCTTTAGTCGGTAATGGAATGTATGCCCCTTTAATATCATCCCAACCAATTGCAGCTCGGTGCTCTAAGATACCGTTGCCAAAAGTTGCTAAGTATTTTTGAAATGGCCGATTTTCAAAAACTCTTAAAGCGAAGCGCTGCTCGATAACTTCAGAGTTAGCATCAAGCACGATATAAACAGGACTACAAACGCCATCGTAGCCTGACATCCCATATGAACCAATAGCGTAGTTCATACTATTAATAACAAGATTCCCCTTCCTAACAATTTTGCACTTACTCAAATCATCTGGTTTTTTATTGCCTATATCACCTTTATCTTCGTAACGAATTACACCAATATTTGCCATTAGAGACAGGTAGTTTTGATCTTTAGCGCCTTCATTTTTATCAGCAATATTTTTAACAACCGCACGACAAGGTAAAACACTCCATTCCTTCGGAACTTCACCCATCCAGCCCACACCAGATTCTTTATACTCAGAGTATGCTTGCTGTTTACCTGCCATCAGGAATGCACCTCTTGTAGCAGAGCCATAATCTCCGCGCTCACCACATCAAGGTCGGCGTCAATCGCTGCTAAATCTCTGGGCGGCTGGTACTGGTAAAAATGTCGGTTAAAGGGGATCTCATAGCCCACTATGCCTATCTCCTGATCCTTGGCATCTTTCTTACTGGCGTCTATCCAGGCATCCAGCACATGGGGCTGTACTTCTTTTAAAAAATACGCTTCGTTAAGCGCATTGACCGGCTGGCTGGGGTCTAGTGCAACGTTTTCATTGTCACGCAGGTCACCGTCTGTTTTGTATTCCACGACTTGCTTCTTGCCCTTAAGTGTTACTTCAAATAAGCCATAAAGGGGATTGGCTGTCGTTGTGTGGATTTTTTTAATAACCTTCTCTGCTGCTGGGTTCTTCCAGCTTACGGCGTCAGTTAGGTGCTTCTTCTCCTTAGTATCAAGGGATATGCCTTGAGCTTTGCAGGCGGCTTTTAAGACAGCCTCATAGCCGTTCATATCGTCATGCTGGGCTGTACCGATGGCGGCTTGCAGTTGTTTTCCTTTAAGCATGATGTGCTTTTGTGCCAACCAAAGTTTACTGTCGAGCAGGTCTTTAATTTGTTTTTCTTTTAAGTCAGTGAAATGGCTTTTGATATAGGCACGTATCTCAATAGCATGCTCCTGCAACACGCCATAAGCCTTGCAATCAACATCGTCAGACCAGGTGGCCCCAAATTGCTCATACACCCACTTCATGGGGGCGTTAAAGGGTTTACTGGCAAAGCGCAGCTCAGCTATGCGCTCGTCACTGAACTGATACGACTCTCGTAACGGGCGCTCGATGGTAATACGGCGATATCCAAATTCATGGGTGGCGAAGATTTTACTGGAGAAGGTTTTGGCTACTTCGGCTTTGGAATTAGCCGCCTGACGGCCACGGTTACTTTTTTGCTCGGCGGGTTTGTCTAGCTCGCGGGCATCTACTACTTCAAAGGCCCCAAAGGTACGAGTGATCGTGGCAATGTCCTCTTCGCTCATTTCGTTACGTTTAGAGCCAAGGGATTTGCGCATTTTACCGCAGAGATTAACCCCGTTGATTAGCTGAACCTTACCTTTACGCTCAGGGGCTTTCTTATTGGACAGCACCCATACATAAGTAGCAATGCCGGTGTTGTAGAACATATCTGTGGGTAGAGCGACGATGGCTTCAAGTAAATCTGCTTCGAGGATATAGCGGCGAATTTCAGACTCACCGGAACCGGCGCCGCCTGTAAACAAAGGGGAGCCATTAAGGATAATGCCAATACGGCCACCGCCGCTACTAGCACTATCGCCAGCACCTTTGTCCCGTAACTTGCTAATGAGGTGCAAGAGGAACAGCAGAGAGCCATCTGATACACGGGGTAAACCAGGGCCAAAACGCCCCTCAAAACCCTTGATGCTATTTTCGTCCTTGATGCTTTGTTCAATCTTCTTCCAGTCCACCCCAAAAGGCGGGTTGGATAACATGTAGTCAAACTTGTCACTGTAAAGCTGATCGTTAGACAGGGTGTTACCAAGTTTAATGTTATTCACCTCTTGGCCTTTGATTAGCATGTCGGCCTTACAGATGGCGTAACTCTCAGGGTTCAACTCCTGCCCGTAAGCCACCATTTTGGCGTCGGGATTAAGTTCGTGCACATACTCCATGCCAGAGGACAAAAAGCCCCCCGTGCCCGCTGTGGGGTCATATATGGTGCGAATGATGCCTGGCTTGGTCAGTGCATCATCATCCTCCATAAATACCAGGGAGGTGGTAAGACGTACGATGTCGCGGGGCGTAAAGTGTTCACCGGCTGTTTCATTTGATCCCTCAGCAAAGCGGCGTATCAGCTCCTCAAAGACCAGCCCCATATCGTGATTGGAAATGGCCTTAGGGCTTAAGTCAGTTTGCCTGACGCGCTGTACCACCTTATACAACAAGTTGGCGTCATTGAGCTGGCCGATAAATTCAGCGAAGTTGAAATACTCAAAGATCTCACGGGCGTCTTTAGAGAAGCACTGAATGTAACTTTGCAGGTTTGCCTTAATGCCAGACTCGCCCAACTTAGACAAGTCCATCTTAGATGTATTAAAAAACGATAAACCACCGGTTGCCCGTAATAAGAGCTTTTCCTGGGCTTCTTCCGGCAGGCTCATGGCTTGAATTCTGTCCAGTTCAGCCAGCACCTGTTCTTTAGAGCCCTCTAATACCCCCTCAAGGCGACGTAACAGGGTAAAGGGAAGAATAATACGGCCATATTGGCTCTGTTTAAAATCACCCCGCAGAAGATCGGCAATAGACCAGCAAAATGCAGCCAGATTATTAGGGGTTTGGGTGCTACCGTTTTCACTCATGTAGTGCGTTCCTTGAACATCAAGGGTATTAGCCTCATTAGGTTGTATAGATGACGCGACATTTGTTCGCTGTGACTGCGGTTGTGGGCAACCAGAGTGCGAAGTGAACATCCTGTTCAACGTGATATATGTTATTGGTAGCTAAATTAGCTTTTACGGCTCTGTAGGTCAAACTCTGGATTAGATTTGTGGTTCCGGTGCTGCGGATTGTGGGAGTCTGGCTTCAATAGCGGACATATAACACCGCTCCGCTTATCTGCGGTCGAATGCCTGTCCGAAAATAGCTAATAGTCGTTTTACGAAAGTGCTAAGCCGACAAAGGAAGGTAGAGGCTGAAAGCACTCACTTCGGAATGACATAAGCTCAGAAGATAGCAAGTAACTGATGGCGAAAGTGCTCTGAAAAAGCAAGCTCGCGCGCGGTCCTATGGAAGTAGAATTCGGTTTCATTAGATTCGGGCTCCCCTGACACAAGGGGATACGCCGCCTCCTCCTCGACAAGGCTGTCGCTACCACTAATTTCTATAGGTGCCCCCACACTAATTACTGATGCTGGCTCAACTGCTGGCAAAACGGCAAGATCGTGAGGAAGGTCTTCTGCTACCCTCTTTGCAAACTCTGACAAAGAGGATTCTGCAAAGATATACATCCATGCATATTTGTCGATACCACCGATACGACGCAGAATCCTGCCTAAAACCTGTCTAAAATGAAGCTCCGTGCGAATGCGGCTTACATGGCAACATACTTGTAGGCGCGGAATATCGGTGCCTTCGGCCACCATCCCAACAGCGACAATCCATCGCTGGTTACCCTCTCTGAAGCGCTGAATTCGATTGCGAGCATCTAAGCTATCGCTAGCTACAACCATTGCCGTTTCACCGAGCGCATTTAATATCTCTGCCACCAGGTAAGCATGGTCAATAGTACTGGCAACTACCAGACCGGCAGCATTCGCTATGTCTCCACGCAGTTCACTTAACTTGTTATTTGCCAATTGCAGCATGTGCCGCAGCGCCGGCTCATTAACCAATAGATCTTGGTAACTTACTACTGGGTCTTTGAGCAAGCTCGATATGCTTTCGAACGTTCTTACCTGACAGTCACCAGAGTTTGAGACCGTGAGCTGCACATCGCCATTGTCGACCAGCATTATCCGAGGTGACCGACATACTTTCTCAACAACAGCATTTGCCAAACTATAGCGAAAGTCACAAATCAGCCGTCCTTCTGGCGTGGAATACCTAGCTAGAGCGATACCCATTTCGTCAGATCGCCAAGGGGTCCCTGAAAGACCAACAGTATACGCTGCACTTTCTTGAATCCGCTTTACAATCAGCTGCCCCCAAAGATTAGAAACGCCAGGTTCTTGAGCCGCACAATGGTGAATCTCATCAAAGATTGCTAATACGCGATAATTATAGAACAGCGACCAAAAATCTTCGCTCAAATAGTCCATAGCTTGATAAGTGAGCGCTGTACCGCAGGCACCTAACAGTCCATCAAACTTACCGCCAACAACACTCTCTAGCGTCGCCCTAAAGCCCTGCGCAACTTCCCTCGACGGCGCAAAACAGACTACCAAGTCGATCATGCCCGTTTCGAGCATCCTTTTTGATAACTCTGCGGACATTCTAGTCTTTCCGGCTGCTGGCGTTGCCTGGCAAAAAAAATGACGTTGTCCGCCTTTAAAATGATCCAATGCCTTGCCAACGCACTCAGATTGCCAACGCCTCAACATTGTTAAGTAGCCCTGAGAATTAGTAGCGTATTTTCAACAGCCCTGAAGTGCCCAATCAGTTTTGAGCTGCGCTCTCTTGCTGACTCAAGTGGCTCTTTCAATTTCGTCCGTAACTCGGGAATCTCAGTCATTAATAGATTATATCGTTCGACCTCACCCATACTTGCATGCATATCTAGCTCAAGCTCCTTTAGCTGACCGCGAAGCGCACCGACATGGCTAGCAATAGGGTTCTGATGCAGATTTACCGCCAGGTCAGCTTTACACGCTGGAAGCCGCCGATGAAATTTACCAACGACTAACTCAATCTCCATATCACTCGGCAAGTCACCCAAATGATAAACCTGTCCACGCCTTTTTCTCTCTCCGTAGAGAGTGACCAAACCTGATTTCAGCATCTTTCGGATATATTCATATACATAAAGCCTTACGTCCTTGAGAAGAACCCCTTCAATACCGTCCTCAAGCAGCTGCGACGCGTAAATATCCCTCAATGCCTCGGTCGTAAAGTTTGCACCCTGAAAGGTGTTTAGAACTTTATACAGCGACTGATCAATCACGAAACTACGCTTTGCCATCTTAATCCTGCAAATAAAATAGCGGATTATAGTCCGTGGCCATATAAGCGGCAACAGAAGATAGTCAGGCCTTAACTATCGCTGAGGACTGTATGCCGTCTTTATCAATAACCTTGGGTGCCAAAATTAGGGCTATGAGGAACAGAAAAGGCTTCTCGCAAGACGGTTTGGCGCTTCAATGCGGCCTGGATCGCAGCTATATGGGCAGAATTGAGCGTGGTGAAGTGAACATAACTGTGGACAAACTCTACCAAATATCGGAGCTACTGGACTGCGAGCCAGCAGAATTGCTGCCAAGAATCAACGAGGTAGATAGGGAGGCCAGAAACTAAGGACTACATACATCGCTATCGGTCTGAGTAAACATCAGATTATCGTAAGCTATTAGATCGAAAATTTACGGTTGCGTATTTATTTTTCAAGTAGCCGCCTTTACGTCGAAGTGCTCGAATGGTTCACCCAAAAACTGGCCCAGCATTTAAATCATATTTGGCCAAAACAGCGTATATTGCCGATATAATTTCATTTCATGAGATAGCGACACCCTTTAAATTACCCACCTATTTTGCCCATAACATAGTCGAAAAGTCACAATAGCGGTCAGTCGCTGAAGCGGTCAAACTCGTATTCAGCAGCATGGCGTTCACTAATTCTGGTGGAATTCAGTTAAGAAATTGATTTTTATTGAGAAGTGATTATGCTCTGTGCTTCGGGGATTCCACATCAAATGCAGGATGCACACAAATGAAAAAGCCGTCTCAAGCTTACTATCGTCCTTATTTAAATAGAATTTTCCTACTTAAGTACCTCAACGCTTAGACTCACTATGTGCATGAGTTATAAAGCGGAACGCATTTGAATTTGCTGTTAGCCAATAGACGGAGAGCTTGTGAGTTACTTCATCGAGCATGAATATACAGCGCAAGGGCACATTATCGAGTGCCTATTCAATATGCATCGAGATCTGAGCGAGCGCGATGAAATTGTGTACTCTGATTGTATTCCCGTGGCGGTCTTTTCAGCATTTGCAATCGAAGCCTATATAAATGGTATTGGGGCTAAAGTAGTAAACTTTTGGGACTCAGTTGAACGCAATAGCTGGCAGAGCAAGGTTGAAGTTTTGCATGCGATTGCCGAAAAAACTCCTGATTGGGGTGCAGACCCTTTAAATTTTGCCAGAGAGATGTTTAAGCTTCGAGATAAGTTGGCTCACGGTAAGCCAGAGGTTGTTAGCATGGGGCCTTACCCAACCAGGGCTGATGCCGGAGACCATTATCATGAAAGAAAAGAACCAGAGTGGATGCTTAAACTAAATAAAAAGTGGCTTACTAGGTCTAAACGGATGTTCATCGAGACAATGGACTATTTCAGAGACCTCCACGGCTTACCTGACAACGATCATTTACGCTTTGAGAGAACTGAGGTGGTTGAGCGAAATGGCTAACAATCGGAGGCACAGCGACGGTTTTTCCATTGCGGCTTCGCCTACATTCCAAAGCCGCGCGAGCTGCGGGCGTTAGGCGACCCGAATCCAAGGCATCATCGAGACTATCTAAGGAGAATGGCATGGCATATAGAAACAAGACGTATGTTTGTTTTGATGGTGATAACGACATGAGCTACTACAGGCTAATGACAGCCTGGAAAGCAAACGATAATTCAGACTTCAACTTCCATAATGCGCATGACTTAAATTCCGCCAGAGATACGAGCGAAGAAGAAAGTATTAAGCGTCAGCTTCGTGAACGCTTCGCCAATTCCAAGTTGCTCGTGGTGCTGATCGGCGATAATACAAGATTCTTGCGAAAGTTCGTAAAGTGGGAAATGGAGGTTGCTCTCCGCCTTAACATGCCGATCGTCGGTGTAAATCTTAATGGAGAGCGATACAGAACTGAGCTATGCCCAGCGACAATTCGTGATGAGCTTGCGATATACGTTCCTTTCAAGCAAAAGATCATTCAGCACGCAATGGATAACTGGCCGGAAGATCATGCTCGTCGTAAAAAGGCCGGTGAGACCGGGCCTTTCTACTATAACGACAGCGTCTACACGAAATTAGGCTTGTATTCGTGAGATATTTTCTTGACACCATCACAAGCTGGGCCTATTGGCGATATGTTCTCTTCTCGGCGTCTGGCGCAACGTCTATCTTCGGAATCTTTGGTGCCATCTACCTTTTGGTCGAGGTGCTGGATTTCTTCAAGGTATACACTCGGGACGAGTATGGAGCCTTTGGCTTTCTGGTATTTCTATTTGTGGCAATTGTCATCTCTATCTCTGCCAGGCGCCCAGTAAATTGCATTCAATTGCGATTTCCGCATAAGGATTACTGCTTAGAAGTTCGGATTATCGATATTTTTGATTCGAGTGGTGCAATCATGATCAGCACAAACACCCTTTTCGAAGCAGATGTCGCAGGAGGAAAAATATCGTCGAGCAGTTTGCAGGGTCAGTTTACCGCACGATATTTTACTGGAAATCAGAAGGCGCTAATTGATGAGATAGAAACTCAGGTTAAATTGATTGGCGAAAACCGTCCTTACCCTATGGGTACAACATTTCCGATTACTACTCACGGGAAAACATTCTATTTCACGGCGATGGCTAAGCTCAATCAGAATGGAAACGCGTCTTCGACAGTTGCCGACGTTAAGGATGCCCTTGCTGGCCTATGGTCGTATGTAAGAAGCTCGGGTGAGCTTCAGGAGCTGGCTGTGCCACTTGTAGGAACCGGAAGAGGGCGTCTGAATATGCCAAGAAAAAAGATGATTGAGCTTATCGCAGATTCTTTTGTGGCGGCATCTGCAGAAGGAAAGTTTACCGACAAGTTGGTGATCTGCATTCGGCCAGAAGACGCTCAAAGGTTTCAAGTGAATCTATATGACGTCAAAGATCACTTGCAGCGGTCACTAGTCCACTAACAGAGTTATGAAAACTGCGCCTAACAAATTCTTGCAGTCGGAGCAAATCGCACGGTCATGCCTTTTGCATAAAGCGCAAAAGCCACGCCAGCACGCTTTGGTCGCTGAAGAAAGGCGTTATAGGTAAGGTTTATGATTGATGAAGACGGTTACACTCCGTTACTTCTTGCTTGCCTTAAAAGTGATATAGAGCAAGTGAAATCCCTATTACACAAAGGTGAATGTCCAAATATTGAATCAACTGACGGAGATACACCGCTTACACTTGCCATTGAAGAGTCACAAGTTGAGATAGTCAGGCAGTTAATAAAATATGCTGATGTAAATTATCGAAACAAAGACGGTGACACGGCTATAGAGTTGGCTGTTTACTTGGAAGAACCTGAAATTATCTCTTTGCTTGAATCTTCAGGTGCGATTCGTACAGGCAAGAAAACAGTTAGACAAACTATTGAAGATGAAGCTTTTGGTGAAAAGTATAAGGGGTAATGTAGTGATTGGTAAGATGTTAGAAGTCTTGGAGTCAGATAGTAAATTCAAAGACAACTTGCTTTCAATTGCAATGAGTGCCTCTTGTAAATCTGGCTTAGTTCCAGCTTTTGCAACACAAGAAGAGTTTCAGAAATATGTTGATACTATGAACCGAGAGAAGCATAAAGAATGTATGGAAAGGTTTCTCAAAGAGTTTTTAGAGGAAGCTTGGAGATATTCCGATAGCTGGGAGCCTTTTGAGTGAGTACATTTTGACTGTCGTTATAGGAAAGGTTGAACCTTATTGTGAAATAGGGAAAATTCCTTCCCTATTTTCAACACGCTAACTTAATGGCGCATAGCTGTCGTCCGTTAATATTCGAGTGTTACCCTATAATAGGGTAGCCGAGGGTCTCTAACCCTCAGCCCCCACAACACCCTGTAAGCGGATTGCACTGATCGGTCGTACGTCCGCTTTTTATCAGATCAGGAAAGGCCACCGTAAGTAGATAGTGCTTCAGGCTCTTGCGTCACAATAGCGGACATACATCTGCGCTAGACCGATACCGCTTGTAGTTGAATCAACGGTATATATTTTAATTGTGAGGATTTATGATCGACTTGTAAATTTAGAATGCTCGTTTTGCATTCCTTCCCAGAAGGAGGATCTTGATATCAACCACATAGGAAAGTGAGTCAGGACAGAAGCGCTGGGCTTTTTCTGTTTATCTTAAAAACAGGCATTAGCACTCCGTTTCTGATCGCTACATCCCCGAAAAATTATTAAAAAATAGAGAAAGTGTGAATAGCCCCTATCACTGTAGACACTCCGCATGGTAAAAATTAACCATCGGAGGAAGTATGAATCAACGTCGTAAATTTACTGAAGACTTTAAGCAAGAGGCAGCCGCTCAAGTCATTGA